>JAUWGL010000168.1 GCA_030606465.1 Thermoplasmata archaeon
TGTATGTAATGGTGCAAAGCCTGAATGTCCATGTTATACTGGAAAATGGTATTTTTGTGTTGATGATAATATGCGAGATGGTATGCGTATTACCGCCGAACAAATACTCGAATTACGTTTTTGGTATGCTGTTTGGCAAACACAAGAAATATATGATGCAGTTTTTGCTGAAAAATCAGGACCGTCGGGATTAACTACTTCAGATTTGTTTACCTTTGATAAATGGGAAAAGCTAGGTACTGAAGTAGCTGATAGTGTCATGAAGGGTAAGCGTATATTCCAGTGCTTCCCTATACCTTTAAACCAGAGAATGTTTGATCCTGATGTATATTTAACCAAGGAAGTTATTACTTATCCAAAAATGAATGTTGACACTGGTACATTAAGTTCAACAGAATCTTCTTTTCCTACATTAGTAAGAGCGGTAGATGAGGGAAGTTTTGTTCCCCCACTAGATGTAATTTATCCATATTTCTGTAAAGATCCATGGAATGTAAAGCCTTGTGATGAAAAAACTATATATGACAGAATGGAAATTGCTTCCTGTAAAATAAGATCACCTGAAGTTGCTGTTTTTGGGTATACAGTTAGAAATAAGGAAGTATATGCCTTAAATACAAATGAAACAGGTGGATCATGGCTTTCTTATGAACTTAAAGATACCTTAGTATCCCTCCTTCCTAAAAAAGAAAAGAAGGATATGAATGAAAGAATTAGAAATTTAATAGACTCGACTATGGAAAATGTTAAAATTTATAAGTATATAGCAAAAGGTACATCTGACAAATATGGATATTTTGGTATTGGTCCATTAGTACTTGAATATAATACAACTACATCAATTGCTATTATTTGTGAATGGCAACCTGGTGAGTATGAAGTTGTTTTCAGAAATGTTGATACAAAGTTTTATGGGGCGTGTATAGTACAAGATAATTTTGAATTTAAGCGTGGGTCCGGCAATAATATAGATGTCTTGCCAATGTCTTTTTCGCCCGCGGCTAAATTAAGTGGCCACGTAACTTGTTTTGGTGGAGAAAGATCTTCAATTTTTCCTATATATAATAAATATGAATACGGAGAAATGCAAGATACAGTTTATTATTCATATTGTATGAATAAGTACACGGTAGGGGGTAATGATGAAGGCGGTGGCGCTGGGGATAACGGTGATTCCGGAGGGGACGGGGGGAACGGAGATCTTGAAGGCGGTGGTGGTGAATTTGGAGGTGGTGGTGCGACAGGTAGTTGGGATGATGACGATGATGGGAGTGGTAGCGGGGAAATAATAACTAAATGGGTTAGAGTTGGCCCAACTGGTTATATATGGGCAGAAATAGATAATGTGGATCTTAGTTATTTATTTGATTTTGAAGTTGTAAATGCGACAATGAGTTACCGGGGTGTTAAACCAATTTGTGGCAAAAGTGGTGGGGCTATAGATATGGAGATTATTTTTCCTAAGCCAGATAATCCTGATGCCATTAAACGTGAACATTTATTACCAAATTGTGTGTTGTTAAAAGCTCCAGACCCACAAGGATTTTTTAATGAAGATTGGGATCTTTTTATTAAATATAAGTATAAGTTATTAGAAACACATAAAGCTGATGCCAATTCAATTACGGTTTGGCCAAGTGATTTAGATGGAGAAGAGTCCCCGAATAAATTTGTAGATCCCCCATTTTCGTTAAGTGCCGCTGATGGTGGGGGGTTTAAAGTGGAGGATATTAGATCTGGTACTATAGCAGTAATGGCGTATGTTATGGATGATGATGATAGACTTCAATCGGCAGTTGCTACCAAAATGTTATGTGATGTGGTCACCACGCGATGCAGACCGGTTGAGATTTTCTATTCCTATACAGCTGATGCGGTTGGGTACGATCTCACACCTAATAGTGGGTTTTTTA
>JAUWGL010000035.1 GCA_030606465.1 Thermoplasmata archaeon
ATGCTATACCGCCATACTCAGTTCCAAGATGACTATGATAGTCAGTTCCATAATACAACGTGGATATACAGTTATTATTGCCTACAACACCAAATAAACCGCTCATAGTTCCCCCAATCAAACTGAGATCAATGGTCTATATTTAAGGGTTGTTAAATTTAAAAAAATTATAGGTAATTATATCGTTCTTAAATACATCTGTTTTATCTTAATCATAGGCTCAGAACTTGAGAAACTTCATCACAATTGCAATATCATCCTCTGAAATTACAACAATTGTATCTGTCCAGCAGCTGATCTGTTCAACAATGTTTATTCCATGTTCACGGAATTTAGAATAGACAAAAGCATTAACTCCCGGCGTATTTTCTAAATCTTTTGGGCTTTTAATTATTATCATCACTAGGTTTTTTGATGTTTTTATAATCGCGTTTCCAAAAACATTATTTAAATTTTGAATATGTTTTTCTGTTGTAATTATTGTAAAAACTTTTGATCCTTCTATTGCATAAAAAGTATCAGCAGATTTCTGATATTTTTTTTCGATTTCATGTATTTTCCATAGATATTTTCTTTTATCTATTATTGTTACTGCTATTTTGTTTTTGATTTCTAGTTCGCTTTCTTTTAATATTTTTAGAATTTTGTCTTCTAGGATTTTTTCATTTTTGATTTTTGTTTCATATCTGCGACATGCGATAAGAATTGCTTCAATACTGGTCTTTTTTTCAATATCGAGTTCTTTTGTAATTTTTCTTGATAATTTTGAATAATTAATTATCCCGTTTTTTAGGCAATCGAGTATGCTGGGGTGTTCTGATAGATATTTTTCTGTGATTTCTGTTGTGGTTGGCATATTTATCATTATTTCTTTAAGGGGTTATAAATGTTTCTTTTAAAACTAATTTGTTTTGTTTCGTACATTTGTCCGAAATGGAACATAATTATTTCCTGTTGTTTTAACATGGTCAATTCTAATAAAAATATGAAAAAACACTAACAAACTCATGAAACCAAAAGTAATACTAGCATACAGTGGCGGCCTAGACACTTCTGTGATGCTGAAATGGCTTGTTAACAAAGGATACAACGTAATAGCATACGTTGCAGACGTAGGCCAAAAAGAAGATTTTGAAAAAATAAAAGAAAAAGCTCTGAAAACCGGTGCTTCAAAAGTTTATGTTGAGGATTTAAAAAAAGAACTTATTGAAAACTATGTTTTTGAGATGCTAAAAGCAAATGCAATCTATGAAGGGCAATATCTTCTAGGCACAGCTATTGCAAGACCAATAATTGCAAAAAAACATGTAGAAATTGCAGAAAAAGAAGGAACAAACATTCTTGCACATGGATGCACAGGAAAAGGAAATGATCAGGTTAGGTTTGAATTTGCATGGATGAAATTCATGCCAGATGTAGAAATTATTAGTCCATGGAGGGAAGATGATTGGCTTTCAGAGTTTAAAGGAAGGAAAGACTTGATAAACTATGCTAAAAAAGAAAATATTCCAATTGATGTAACTTTAGAAAAACCCTATAGCACTGATGAAAACTTGTTGCATATAAGTTATGAATCTGGAATCTTGGAGGATACTAGCTGTAAACCAAATGAGGATATGTTTAAATTAACGAAATCTCCAAAGGATGCTCCTGATAAAGAAATAGAGATTATCATTGAATTTAACAACGGAGTTCCTGTAAAAGTCGTTAACCTAACTGGAAATAAAGAAGTTAAAGGATCTTTTAAGTTGTTTACATATCTAAATAAGATTGCAGGGGAAAATGGAATTGGGAGGATAGATATTGTGGAGAATCGTTTTGTTGGAATAAAGTCTCGTGGTGTTTATGAGACGCCTGCTGGAACAATATTGTTCAAAGCACATCATGATCTTGAAAGTATTACACTTGACAGGGAAGTTATTCATCTTAAGGAATTAATATCTCCAATGATTGCTAAGCTAATATACAATGGTTTTTGGTATTCCCCTGAGATGGAGTTTTTGATGGCTGCTATAAACAAAAGCCAAGAGAATGTAACAGGAAAAGTCCATCTAACTCTTTACAAGGGAAACGTGATAGTTACAGGTCGTGAATCTGATTTTTCGCTTTATAATGAAGCATTATCAAGTATGGATGTAGACGGAGGCTATGATCAGAAAGATGCGAGTGGTTTCATAAAAATTATTGGTCTTAAGTTTAAAATGCAGGGTGTGAAAAAATGAAGCTTTGGGAGAAAAACTATGATCTAAATAAACTGGTGGAAAAATTCACTGTTGGAGATGACCATTTGTTAGATCAAAAACTCGTTAAATATGATTGTGTTGCATCTATTGCTCATGTAAAAATGCTCAATAAAATCGGTGTTCTAACTAAAAACGAGTGTGATAGTTTAGTTAAAGTATTAAACGAGATAATAGAACTAGACAGCAAAGGAGTTTTTTTAATCAAACAAGAGGATGAAGACTGTCATACTGCTATTGAAAATTATCTTGTTAAAAAGTTGGGAGATGCTGGTAAAAAGATTCATACCGCGCGGTCAAGGAATGATCAAGTTCTAACAGCGTTAAGATTGTATTATAAGGAGGAGATTAAATCTGTAATTCAATCAGTAGACTCTTTGTCCCAAGCTTTAGGATCATTTAAAAAGAAATATTGTTCTGTGGAAATACCTGGTTATACGCATATGAGAAAAGCGATGCCTTCTTCTGTTGGTTTGTGGGCTGATGCTTTTATTGAGTCAATGAATGATAATAAACAATTGCTGTTAGATGTATGTAAACTTGTGGATCAATCGCCTTTGGGAACTGGTGCAGGGTATGGCTTGCCGATTAAAGTAGATCAGGAGATGTCTGCAGAATTGTTGGGTTTTGACAAAGTACAATCTAATCCTATTTATGTTCAGAATAGCAGAGGCAAGTTTGAGTCTTCTATTCTTCATGCATTAAGTCAGATTATGTTTGATCTTAATAAGATGGCTTCAGATTTGATTTTGTTTAGTATGTCGGAGTTTGGTTTTTTTGAGTTAACTTCAGAGATATGTACTGGTAGTTCTATTATGCCTCATAAGAAGAATCCTGATGTTTTAGAGCTTGTAAGGGCGAAATATCATAATGTTGTAAGCTGTGAATTTGAGATAAAAAGTATCATTGGAAATCTTATTTCAGGATATAGTCGCGATCTGCAGCTGACAAAAAAACCTGTGATGGATGGAATTGAGATTACAAAAGATTGTTTAGCTGTTATGATACTTGTGTTAGGATGTTTGAAGGTTAACAGTGAACAGTGTAAAAAGGGATTAACAGAGGAGTTGTATGCTACAGAGAAGTTATATGAACTCATCAAGAAAGGTGTTCCTTTTAGAGAAGCTTACAAAAAAATTTCCGAAGAATATGAAACTACTTAAGCAGAGCAATCCCTTCTTGAGACATAAGAGTTATATCTTCTTCTTGGATTGGATTACTATTGACACTTGTTGATACCAAAAATTTTGCATCTTCTATAGGATTTTCAAAACTAATAGGTTTTTTGCCAAAGTTCAAGAAAACATATGCATTTTGTTTGTTTCCTTTAACACATGCTGTTCGCACATAACTCAGTAGATTTTTGAACTAGGGTCTTCGGGCATTTTGAGCTACTTCTCCATTTCTCCATCAAAAGAAATATTTAACTATTCGTTTACTATTCATGAGCATGTGGGAGTATAAAAATGGTGGATTTTAAGCGTATAGTTATTCCTGTTGATAATACTGAGGATTCAAAGAATGCTGTAAAAAAAGGTGTTCTTCTGGCTAAACTATTAAAAATTGAGGCTAAAATAATTACTGTTAATGATACTCATCAGTTTATGTCATCTGTTGTTCTTGAAGAAAAATTGAGAAAAGATGCTTCGGCTTTTATGGAGGAATTCAGGAAAATAGGTGATGAGTTTGGTGTAAAAATTGAAACTGAGTTGATTATTGGCAAACCTGTTGAGGAGATAGTAAAATTTGCCAAGGGTGATGATCTTATTATTATAGCGCATCATGATAAAGCAAAGGGGATTGATAGGTTTATGGAGGAAAATGTTTCTAGAGATGTTGTTCGTAATGCTCCTTGTTCTGTTTTAGTTGTGAAGCATAAGTAAATATTATGACTTGAGGTATGAAAATGAAAATGAGTGAGATTGATGGATTAAAGGGGAAATATTGCCGGGTTATTTCTAAAGTTCCAGAGGATTCAGGTTTGGAGGGTGTTTTTTACGATTTTGGAGTTATTAAGGATCTCGACCAGGAGAACAGTTTGATTTCTGTTGAAACTAAAAACGGATTGAGACTTTTGAAAATTGATGAGCTTTATGATGTTATGTGCATGGGATAGTTTAGTTAGTAAGAAATTTTAATGTTTATTTTTGCACTGGTGATTCTTTTAAAAAATTCGACAAGTTTATGTAATATGGCTGACAAATATGTACATGACGGATAATATCAAACATGGGTGAGGTGGTTTAAATCAGAATAAATATGGTTGGGATATTATCGGATATAGATGAAATAAATGAAATTATGGACATAACTAAAGTTTTTGTAATCGAACAAAGAATGATGGATTTAGCATATCCAGTTGATTCAAAAAAATTTATTAAAAAAACATACTTAGAACCTACGAAAAAATCAAACATTCACCAAAATAAAACCAATGGACGTTTACAATTTTTGACAGTTAGGGGTTTAAATTGAACTAGCTATAAAACAAATAATAGTTTATAATTTTTTTAAGTAAAAAGTTATTCATTAATAGTAATTTATTTTCCAAGGAGACACCCTAACAGTAATTCTAAGCCCTTCCAATGGAATAATAAGAACAATGGAACTTGTAGCTCCATTGCCTATAGAATCAGTCGTTAACTTCAATAAATAATATCTTTATTTTTCTCTGTATTAGTTAATCCTGCTATTATTTTGTTTTATCTTTGTTATCCTTAGTCTTCTTTTTATCGTCTTTTACTTTGTAATCTGCATCAATGGTTTTATCATCATCACCAGGATGCCCTGACCATGATTCATCAGAACCCGCACCTTGACCCTGCTGTGGCCCTTGTGCACCAGCCGCTTGTTGTTGTGCAGCTTGTTGTGCGGCCTGCTGATATATTGCTGTAGATACATCTTGAAGTGTTTTCTGTAAACCCTCGGTTTTATCCTTTATCTCATCAATGTCATCACCAGTAAGAGCCTTTCTAAGATCCGTTAATGAATCATTGATCTTTCTCTTATCATCATCACTTATTTTTTCTTTAAGATCATCAAGAGTTTTTTGTGCAGCATGTGCTAATGCATCTCCATTGTTTCTTATCTCTATTTTTTCCTTCCGTTTTTTATCTTCTTCTTCATGTTCCTCTGCTTCTTTTTTCATCCTGCTGATTTCTTCATCTGAAAGCTTTGCAGAACCAGTTATTCGTATAGATTGCTCTTTATTAGTTCCCAGATCCTTAGCTGATACATTTATAATCCCATCAACATCAATATCAAATGATACCTCTATCTGAGGAATTCCGCGTGGCGCTGGAAGAATACTATCAAGATGAAAACGTCCAAGGCTTTTATTATCTGTAGCCATCGGCCTTTCACCCTGAAGTACATTGATTTCAACACTGCTCTGATTATCTGCAGCAGTTGAAAAAATCTTACTTTTTTTAGTAGGAACCGTAGTATTACGTTCAATAAGCGCTGTTGCAACGCTACCGAGAGTTTCAATGCTAAGAGTCAAAGGAGTTACATCTAAAAGAACAATATCTTCATCAATATCACCTGAAAGAACCCCTGCTTGAATCGCTGCACCAATTGCAACACATTCCATTGGGTCCACATCACGCTTAGGTTTCTTACCAAAAATAGCTTCCACCTTCTTTTTAACCAAAGGAGTCCTAGTAGTACCACCAACAAGCACAATATGACCAATATCCGCAGGTTTAAGCTTAGCATCCTTCAAAGCCTGCTTACAAGGCTTCTCTGTTTTATCAACAAATGGTGTGATAATCTCCTCAAATTTCGCACGAGTAATCTTCATCTCCAAATGCTTCGGTTCATTATCTACAACCGTAATATATGGAAGATTAATATCCGTCTGAAGTGTAGATGAAAGCTCCATCTTTGCTTTTTCAGCTGCCTCAAGAAGACGTTGAAGTGATTTAGGATCCGATTTCAGATCAACATCATGCTCTTTTTTAAATTCGCCAGCCAGATAATCAACAAAAGCCTGATCCATATCAGAACCACCAAGCTGCGTGTCACCATTAGTAGACAACACCTCAAAAACACCCTCACCAACCTCCATAATGGTTATATCAAATGTTCCACCACCAAAATCATACACAGCAATAGTATGATCCCCTTTTTTATCAAGACCATAAGCCAATGAGGCAGCAGTAGGCTCATTTATAATACGTTTAACATTAAGACCAGCAATTTTACCTGCATCCTTTGTCGCCTGACGCTGATCATCATTAAAATAAGCAGGAACAGTAATAACTGCATCAGAAATCTTCTCACCAAGAAAATCCTCAGCATCTTTTTTAATTTTCTGGATAATAAACGCACTGATCTGCTCAGGAGTATAATTTTTCCCATGAATCTTAGTTTTTTCACCACTACCCATTTTACGTTTTATACGATGAACAGTACCCTCTGGGTTAGTAACAGCCTGACGTTTTGCAGATTCACCAACAAGCATTTCCCCATCTTTTGTAAAAGCAACAACAGATGGAAAATAGGGCTGACCCTCAGCACTTTTAATAATAGTAGGTTTACCAGCTTCCATAACAGCTACTTCAGAATTTGTTGTTCCAAGATCTATTCCAATTATTTTTCCCATATAATTTTCACCTCTATTTTTCA
This sequence comes from Thermoplasmata archaeon, assembly GCA_030606465.1. GTDB lineage: Archaea > Thermoplasmatota > E2 > DHVEG-1 > DHVEG-1 > JAUWGL01. The sequence continues at coordinate 6,870 of JAUWGL010000035.1, forward strand.
ATTTTTTTTGCAACAATCACTTGAGAAGGACGAAGGAGTTTATCCTTAATCATATAACCCTCTTTAACCTCCTCAACGATAGTCTCATCTTCACAACCCTCTTTTTCAATTGTTGTTACTGCATGGTGAAGATTGTGATCAAATTTTTTACCTACACAGTTAATATATTTTACTTGTTCTTTTTCAAAGAAACTTTGAATATTATTAATCATGAGTTTCAATCCATCTTTTGGAGTATCATCCTCATATGCTTTTTTTAATAACTCATTAATGTCAATTAACTCAGAAAGATATTTTTTCTTTGTTTCTTCATCTCTAAGATTTAGTTCTTTTTCCATTCGTCTCTGATAGTTTTGAAGATCCGCAAAACTACGCAATAATTTTTCCTCACTTTCTTTTAATTCTTGTTTCAATTTTTTTATTTCCTTTTTCAAACTATCAGTTTTTTTATCAGAACTATTTTTCTTTTTACCTGTAGATTTTTTAGCTGACATACGCCTCACAAAAAAAAAATAAAAAAAAGAAAAAGATGGATTATTTTTAGTAA
>JAUWGL010000104.1 GCA_030606465.1 Thermoplasmata archaeon
ACCGTGACGTTAACTGTTACCGATGATGATAATGCAACTGATTCAACGACGCAAACAATTCTTGTTGGGTCAGTACCGATAACAAATCTTCCACCAGTAGCTGCTTTCACATTTTATCAAGGATTAGATGTTGCAAATGGAAATGAGATTAATATTACGCTTAGGATTTCTGGTAAAAAATACAGGTTTGTAAACCTGACTGTTTATGAAGACGGAGTTGAAGTTGGATTTGTATCCGTTGAGCGTATACCTGGGGATCCTAAAGAGCAGAAGAACACAACTAAAGTTCCTATTGATTCATCTAGGCTTTACATTATCCTTCTCGAGTACACACCAGGTACCGGTGATGAGGATGACGATGATGATAAAAATGGTGGAATTCCTGTATGGGTGACTGTTGAGTGCTTGGATATCATTTATGAGGAGCATTTTGTATTCCATGGTGGTGAAGAGGAGGATGAGGAGGAAAAGGATGAAAATGATGAGGAAGGTGAAAAGAAAGAGTTTAATCTGACAGAAATACTGGATGTGATGATAAGAAGCGCTAGAATAGTAAAGTTTGATGCTTCAGCAAGCTATGATCCTGATGGTGAGATTGTTTCATATCACTGGGATTTTGGTGATGGAACTACATCTAATTTACAAAATCCAACCCATATTTATGCTGAAAATGGAACATATACCGTGACGTTAACTGTTACCGATGATGATAATGCAACTGATTCAACGACGCAAACAGTTCTTGTTGGATCGGTGCCCCCCATAGCTGATTTCTCCTATGATCCTATGGTTAACATAACCATCAAGATGACAATAATGTTTACCGACCATTCTACTGATATCGACGGAATTATTTCTTCTTGGTATTGGGATTTTGGTGATGGAACTACATCTAATTTACAAAATCCAACTCATGTGTACAATCACATAGACAGTTATCAGGTGACGCTTATAGTTACAGATAATGATGGGCAATCTAGTACAAAAAAAAGTATAATACACGTTGTATCTACTTCATATGACACTGATCCGGACAACATTGTAGAAGTTACACTTGAATACAACAGCAATTATATTGCATGGAAAGGGCAACCTCTTAACGCCAGTGATCTAGCTGCTTATGCATCATTGTCCTATGGCGATTCTATAAGTTTATTCGACAAAAAAAACGGAGGTTGGGAGGAATATGTTGTAGGATTTTCTAATGCATCAGATGATTTTCTTATTTCAACATGGGATGTTGTCAATATTGAATGTGCAATAGGAAAAAAAATCCTGGTAGATATCTCCAAGATAGATGACAATGCCCAAAATATTACATTAAATTTCACCTATAATCCACAAACTAAGGAAGGCAACCGCGGATACAACTTCTTTATCCAGAGTAAAAACCAGATTATAACTGCTAAAGACTTAGCCGAGAACCTTAGTTTTTCTGATGAAAATATAGCAATAAGTAAATATTTTCCTGATAGCAATACATGGGAAACCTACAATCCCTCACTGCCCGTAGTATTCAAAACTAACTTTAACATATATCCCTATGATGTTGTCTGTGTTAAGCTCTTAAAAACATCACCAGAGCGAATATTACTTGTTAACTAAGGTGATCCTTAATATGAAGATCAGAATCCGTCAACAGCTCACCATCTTTATCATTATTTTTTTAATTATAGCACCAGCATTCATATACTATTCACCTACTGTTAAAGGTGATCTTAGTGGTCCATATAATATCTATGGATATATTGATAATTCAACGAATCAGGATATCCCCTCTGGCGTAACTGTTACATTAACCAATACCAGAAATAGTAATAGTTTAACCACAACCACGGGAGCACAGGGCTCTTACTATAAAAATGTAGGACTTGACAGTGGGATGGACTGCTTAGATGGAGATACAATTGTGGTAAACTGTAGCTATTCAAATGAGGTTGGAGAAAATTCAACAACCATAGATGAAGTGGGTTCCACTTATTCATGGTGTAATCTTACGGGGGGTACTAAACTTGAACCAGAAAGTCTGTCCATCAGCGCTACTCCTGCTACCTGGAATCAGGGAAACCTATACTTAGGCACTTCAAATGCTACCAGTGCAACCTATTTTAATCTCACCAACGATGGTAACATTGCCATAAATGTAAGGATCCATGGAGAAAACATTACATACAATGGTAATACGTGGTACCTTAATTCCAGTGCAGGTTACAATGGTTTTGTCTTTCAATATAACAAAAGTCAGGATAGCAGTTGGACAAACATCAATGTTACTAATAGCACCTTCGTCGAGGATCTTAAGTATAACTCTCAATATTTTTCATATACCTACTGGCAGGAATTTGGCCTAAAACTCATTCTGCCCACCAGCTCAACCTATGACCCACCTCAGCTAAGTGTCAACATTACTTTTTGGTCAATAAAAGCATAAAAATTCGACTATCACATATTTTTTGTGTTGTTCACAGCATCATTTTTTTGTTGATATTAGCAGTATCATTCTGAGGTCTTTTTAGGGTTTAAAGTCCACCCAACGCCTAAAACCAAGAAACAATAGGATTAAAATCAGTCAAATTTTTTGTTTTTTATAATGCTTTAGCTAGATCCCAAAGCCGCAAAAGGCAAAAGTTTAATAAAAAGAAAATAATTTGCTTTGGAATCAGGATGCAGGTTCTGCATAATTGAAAAGACGTGGTGAGAAGATATATGATAAAAAAATCATGTTTAATTTTCACGATTATTGTCATGGCATCATTTACTGTTTGTGTCCAACAAAATATACCTACAACCGTAAATTTTTCTTATGCTCCTACAAATCCAACCATATCTGACACAATTCAGTTTGTTGGTGTATGCCCAAATGCAAATGAAACCGTTGATACCTGGTTATGGGATTTTGGAGATGGAAACACGTCGACAGATCAACAGCCACAGCAGCAATACACAATCACTGGAACATACACCATTAGACTTACTATATGGAAAAAAGACGGCTCCTCTGAATCTATATCAAAAAACATTATTGTGAGTGTATCTCCTAATAATCCTCCATCTAGCCCAGAGTTGACCGCTAGTTCTATTTCTAATAAGCAACCTTGGATATTTTATCTTTTTTCAGCATCTTCTAACGACTCAGATGGTGATATAATTTCATATTATTTTGATTGGGGTGACGGAACATATACAGGATGGGCAACCGATGATCACCCATTTAGTAGATGGCTAGAGCATCATTCATGGAATTCTCCTGGAATATATGCTGTTAAAGTTAAAGCAAAAGACAAAAATGATGCTAAAAGCGAGTGGTCTGAACCGGTTAATGTTACCATCGATCTTTCAATGGAGATGCCTGATTTTACTATCACAACTATTGATAACGAAAATTTCACGTTATCAGAGCACCGTGGAAAAGTAGTTATCATTGATTTTGTTGACATGATCTGTGGATGGTGCGATTTGCAGTTAGATATACTAAAAAATGTTTCAAAAGAAAAAGGAGATGACATAGTAATAATTTCGATATACATTCAGCAGTCTCATTTCAATAATCCAAATACAAAAGAAAACGTTACAAAAAAGAAAGAAGAAACAGGAGCAGAATGGACATTTGCAGTAGACACCCTAGAAACAAAGGTTACCGATGAATTTATAGAAGGCTATACAACCCATCTATCTATCCCTACGATTTTTGTTATAGATAAAGATGGATACATCTCTTTTAGTCACAATAAAAAAGTTGAAAAAGACGAATTACTTGAAGAGATTAATAGAATCGTTTAATCCTCAGCTTGAATCGGATAAAATAGAAATCTGAAACAGGAAAAACATATGGTTTAATTCCCCAGGAGAATCATTATTTTAGACAAACTTATATCTAATTATTACATTAATAAATAACTTTAAAAAGCAAGTATCTATTATTGTCATGGATAAGGATGGGAATTAAATTAACAGATTATAAAAAATTTCTGCTAGCGATAGTCTTGGCAAGCCTATTTTTGCTTATCTTCTCACCAATAACTTCTGGAATGACTCATGGACTCGGTGGTTATATTAAGTATAGTGATAGTTCATTGGTTCCTAGTGATGTAACTGTAAC
>JAUWGL010000033.1 GCA_030606465.1 Thermoplasmata archaeon
ATATTGCTTCCCCAGTCCAGCCATAATTTACACCAGTTCCAACATAGTTATTATAAACATATATATGGTTAGGATGTGGTGTTGGGTCCCAATTACCATATGGTGGGTATTCATATCCATTATTGCTCTCTATAGCAGGACCCCAAGTATTATAAACTTGACAATTTTGGATGTAAATATGGTTACTGAATTGAGCAAGTATGCCCCATCTAGTAGAATTTTGTACTTTGAAACCATCAAATATAAAGTATTCTATCCCATAAAAACCTCTAGGGGGTAAAGGCCAATCAGACCACGCAGGAGTACCAAGAGTAACTAGACCTGAACCCCAATGCATATCTATCCCCATTCCATCTATAGTTGGCAGTTCATTTGGATAATTCTTAAAAGTAATCCAAGCATTTGCATTACCATAACATTCAAAGATTATTTTCTCGTTATATGTACCACCTCTCACCAATACTGTATCACCAGCCCTCACATGATTAGCGGCGTATTGGATGTGCCGCCATGGACTACTTTGCGTACCTAAATTACTATCATTACCCGATGTGGATACATAATATGTATTACCTTCTCCTGGTAGATTGCTATGGTAGGAATTATTGTACCAATAGCAACTATAAGCCGTGCAGTCAGTCTGGTGGTTTTTCTCAACAACAACATTCCCACTTATACTCAGAAACACACCTGCTACAACAAAACAATCAATTATGGCTAAAACCAAACCTTTCCTAAATAATCCTTCTCTCATTTCTTTCCTACCTCCACCAAATTAAAATCTGAATATATGTATCTAAAAATTACATTTAAATCTATGCGATAAAAACAAGGATTAAAATACGGAATATTTAGGCGGGTTAGACTAATTTGATTTTCCATAAAAGGGGAAAACAGCGGGGGTCTACAGATTTATAATTTAGAGGTAGGTAGAAACAAGTATGAAAAAAAACTTGTTTTACAATATCGACCCCCACACAGATGATGTTACCGTTTACGTGTACTTAAATATAGGTGGTAAAAACAGGGGTAAAATAGTAGAGATTTAGGCGTATTAGGCTGATTTGATTTCAATCATTTATTTGATTTTTTGTTATAATTTCCGTCTATATTCTCCATATAAAGTAGCGTGGTCATAAGTTTTCAAAACAAAAACTTCCTTAATCAATTTTTTTGTTGTTATGTTTTGTTTTCATGTTTACTATGATTAAACCAACTATAACAAGTATACCACCTAATGCAAACAACCAGGTTATCTTATCGTCAAAGAAAAAGTAACTAACTATTGTAGATATCACGGGGATTGCATAAAGATAAATACTAATTTCGGAAGCGGTTTTCATTTCAAGAGCTACATACCAAATAATGTATCCGATAACTGTAGAAAATATTCCAAGGAATATTATTGCAATCCAGCCGTTAGTCGACATTGCAGCGACTTCATCAAGAAGCGGCTTGCTAATGAATGAGATTAGCCCAAAGTTGCTTAACAGAACGAAGGGAATCAGTCCAATACTGCCAAGAAGTATTGCATATACTGTTAGAGATAATCCATTATAACGTTCCAATAGTTTTTTTCCAGCTATGGTGTAAAGAGCCCCCATTATTGCTGCAACTAAAACCGCTAATGCAGCAGAGATATATTTTATTTCGATAGATGTGTCTTCTGTTCCCCAGATGGATATGATGAGAACACCACCGAGTGCAAGAATGATGCCAAGTAGCTTTATCCGGCTGATTTTTTCATTGAGAAAAACAGCAGCTAAAACAACGATATATACAGGTATTGTAGCAATAATTAGACTTGCTGCGCCCGGGGAAATAAATTGTTCGCCATAGTTTAACCCAAGGTGATAAACAATAACTCCAAAAAAACCTAAGATAAAGATAGGTATAATGTCTTGTTTGTGAAGTTTGGAAAACAATTCTGATTTCAGTAAGAGAATCGTCAGTAAAATCACACAGACAACAAAGAAACGCATGATTGTTAGATTAACAAATGAAAGGTCTCTTAAACCTATTTTGATAAAAGGAAATGCAAGAGCCCAGACGATTACGCAGATCATCATTATTATTACAAACTGCCAGTTTGGCATATTTTTTGATTTAGTGTTTTTTAAATTTCTGTGCATTTCCACGGGAGAGAATACAAGTTGGTTATAAAAAACGTTGTAAAAAACTCAGGTTATAAAAAAAATGTAATAATCCCAATGCGATTTAACAGCAATATTCTTAAATAATACAATGATTGGTACCCTTATTGGAAAAATATGAAAACTCTTGTTCTAAACGTGGATCGTGATGACGATTTCGGTAGAAAAGCAAAAGTAAACAGCCCTATAGTTGGAATCAAAGATAACATCGAAGCAGCAAACAAACTTGGACAAGCAGATCCAGAAGATTCAGATCTTAACGCAATTTTTTCAGCCATAGCAACATATAATAAACTAAAACAAGAAAAAAAAGATGCAGAAATAACCACAATCTGTGGACACATAAGCGTAGGATTAAAATCAGATGAGATATTAGCTGAACAACTGGAACAAGTAATTAAAAAAACAGAAGCCAAACAAGTTATTCTGATAACTGATGGCGCAGAAGATGAACATATACTACCAATAATTGAGTCAAGAATAAAAATCACATCAGTAATAAGAGTCACTGTAAAACAAAGTAAAGAATTAGAAGACACTTATTACCGTATCATAAAACTTCTTGATGATGAAAAAGTTCAAAAACAATTTGTTCTTCCCATAGCATTAGTCCTTATAGTCTGGGCTTTTTTTGTACTATTAAACATGGCAGCCAGTGGATTCGGCGCTATCCTTCTAACATTAGGATTATATCTGTTAATAAGAGTATTCAGATGGGAACGGAACATTGCAGCTATGTGGGAAGAAATAAAATCAGGTTTTTTAACTGGTAAACTATCCATCTACACATATATACTAGCCATTGTAATTCTAATTGCTAATGGTATTTTGGTATACAATGAAGTAACTCATACAAATTTCACTTCTGAAACAGAACTTCTCCCAACCATATTTTTTGTAAACAATATGATATGGGGCATTGTAATAGCAGGATTTTTAGTAGTATTCGGACGTGCGATAGATGTCTATGTTAAAGATAAAAAAACACCATGGAACTATTGGATAGCACCATTTTCTCTGTTTACGTTTGGTTTTATTTCCTCAGCAGTATTTACCGCATCATACAAAGCTTTACTTAATTGGCCTTCAAGTTTTGATATAAATCCATTTCTAACAATAAACTTTATTGGCTATACAAGCACAGGAATCATGATAGCTCTGGTAGGTGCAGTAACATATCATTACATAAAAGACATGCATATGACACAAAGCAAGGAATTAGAAATCGAACAACAAACAAAAAAACTAGTTAACAATAATTAAAGTAGCTTTTAACATGTTTTATAACGAATGGAAATTTTTTTATGAAAAAATAGCACAGGATCTTAACCTACAAATTGAGCATGAAAAAAAAGCAGCAAATGTTCTAAACAATCTGTTGAAACAAAAAAAAATGAATCTGCTATCTGAAAAAAAGTTAGATCAGTTAATCAGCAATAAAGAAGTAGTTGTTTTTGGTGCAGGACCATCTCTTGAAAAAACAATACTCAAATACAAAAAAATGATAGAAAACAAGGTGAAAATCACAGCAGACGGCACAACAACAGCACTTCTACAAAAAAATATCCTCCCCGATGTCATTGTCACTGATCTTGATGGCGAAATTACTGATCAACTAAAAGCAAGCAGTTTAGGCTGTAAAACTATAATTCATGCTCATGGAGACAACATCCACAAAATCAATAAGCATGTACCAGAGTTCAAAGGAGAAATCTCCGGAACTACGCAGATCAATCCACAACCTTACAGCCATCTTTATAACTATGGTGGTTTCACAGATGGCGACAGGGCAATATTTCTATCAGATCATTTTCATGCAGAAAAAATATACCTAGCAGGTTTTGATTTCGATGAAAGAATCGGGAAATATTCTTTTGCGACAAACAAGGATAAAAAACTAAAATTAAAGAAACTAAAATGGTGTAAATATCTGGTAGAAACATTAGAAAAAGGAAATAATAATATTCATTATTTACAGCTTTGATTTTCCCAGTAATTTAATAAACAACTAATCATTGCATCCTCTGAATCATGTCAGTCATAGAAGGTTTGTTGATTTTCTTTGCAATAGTTTTAATTTACTTTGTTTTGGTAATAGTTTTGAAAAACAGAGGGGTTTTAGAGAAATTTAACATATCTTTATATGGTCCAGCATTGCTATTACGAACTACAAGGGGACATGGTTTTCTTAAAAAAATTGCAAGCAAAATCCGATTCTGGAAAGCCTTTGGAAGTTTTGGTATAGTATTTTGCTTTATTACAATGTTAATAATGGTCACTATTTTTATTTGGCAAGCATGGATGTTTTTAGAATTAGATCTAACCCCTGAGCAGAAGGCAGATTTGCCGGGTCCTGAATTTGCATTGATTCTCCCAGGTATTAACCCTATAATTCCTCTTGAATATCTCTTTTATATAATATTAGCACTTTTTGTTGCAATAATTGTTCATGAATTTTCACATGGCATTCTAACTATTGCAGGAAAAATAAAAGTCAAGTCTTTAGGTATCCTTTACCTCATAGTACCAATAGGTGCTTTTTGTGAACCTGATGAAGAAGAATTAAAAAAGACAGAAACTGTTAAAAGAATGAGAGTTTTTGCAGCAGGACCACTCGCTAATTTTACTGTTGCATTTATTGTTTTACTTCTTTTTTCTTTTGTTTTTATGTCGGCAGTACAACCTGCCGATGGAGCTGAAATTCTTTACATATATGAAGATACTCCCGCAGAAGAAATCGGTCTATCAACTGGTGCACTAATAACAAGTATTAATGACACACAAGTAAAAGATATAGAAGAATTCAGGTCTGCTATTGAAAAAATAAATCCAAATCACGAAGTTAATATTTCTTATTTGAAAAATGGAGATAATATTTTTACAAAGGTAACTCTAACAAGCGTCTATGACTATATTACACCAAAAAATGAGTCATATAAAAACACAAGTTTTCTTGGAGTGGGGCTTAACTCATATGGTGGATATCTATCTGCTTTAAAAAATCCATTTACTTATGATTTCCCTCATGGATTCTTGCTGTTATTTGCTCTTCCAATCTTTGGTTATTATACGGGATACAATCCACTAGCTGCACCGTTTACCAATAATCATGAGATAACTGGCCCTCTTAGTATTCTTCCATCAAATGTTTTTTGGGGGATAATAACTGCTCTTTATTGGATATTTTGGCTTAATATTATGGTTGGATTATTTAATGTACTTCCAATAATTCCACTTGACGGAGGATTTCTTTTCAATGATGCAGTTGGATCAGCTGTAAAAAAGATAAAAAAAGATGTTTCAGAAGAAACACACAAAAGAATTGTTAAAAATGTCTCGTTAGTTGTATCTTTAACAGTATTATTCTTAGTACTATTCCCATTCTTTATAAAATATATTTAGAGATTTTAGATTTAAGCTGCTTTATCCAAGTTTACCTTGCATGGTGATGTTATTTTCATACCTGCTTTTCGAAGAGCGTTTTTAGCATGTTCAATGTATTGTTCAGTTGTTTCAACAGTCATAATAATCTGATTAGGTTGCACTTTTGCAGCTGTTCCAACATTTTTTCCATAAGCAGATCTCATCCCTTGAGAAACTCTGTCTGCTCCTGCACCAGTTGCTTGTTTGTTTTCACGAAGAATAATATGAGGATAAACTCTGATACGTAATCTGTAGTTGGTGGTTCCTATTTTTTTTTCTAATGCTCTGTTTGCGGTTATACGAGCAGATTCAAGAGAATTATGTCTTATCTGACATCTCTCATTTGCAGTAAGTGTAACCTGCAATGGAAAATCATCTGTTCTATTTCCCATTACAAACTGTGTAATACGTGGATTTGGAATACCCCCCATATATTTTTTTCTAGTGGTGGCTTGTCCTCTTACGTAACGGTACATACTGCCTGGTTTTCGTGCCATTTTTTACACCATAACTTTTTCTTGATAGAAAAATCGAAATAGGTAGGGTATTTATAACTCTTTTCACATTAAAAAAGTTATATCTTATTTTTAGCTTTCATCATACCATAACATTTAAAATGGTTATCTGATTGCCTAAAGTTATTAATATGATAATATTTATGGTGAAAATGATGACAGAAGATAAGATAGTATTACCAGGAGATCAAGTGTCTACTTCCGAAGAGTTGTTACCTGGCAATGGCACATATGAAGAAGACGGTATTATAAGAGCCACAAGAATTGGAACTTATATTGTAGATGAACAAAATAGAAAGGCAAAAGTAAAACCTTTGACAAGTACTCCTGTTTTAATAAAAAGAGGAGATATAATTCTTGCAAAAGTTGGCTCGGTTAGATCAAATATGATTATTGCTGATGTGATACATGTTACAGGTAAAAATAGGGCGATATCTGGAGATACAAATGGAACATTACGTGTTTCAGAAATATCAAATGGATATATAAAAGACCCCTCAACTGAGTTTGCTCCAGGAGATATTATAAGAGCAAAAGTTACACAAGTAAAACCTAATATTCAGCTTGCTACAAAAGATAGAGATTTAGGTGTCATTAAGGCATTATGTGGAAAATGTAGACATGCACTTGTTAGAAAAGACAATATTCTTGAGTGTAATAATTGTGGCTATAAAGAAAAAAGAACAACCGCAATTGATTATGGAGACTATGATATTTCAAAACTTTAAAGAAAAACATTATTATAGCCAATTAATATTTTAAAACAAGACAAGGTGAAAAAAATATGGAGTTAAAAAAAATCAAGAAAACATCAAAAGAGCTTAAATTAGAGATTACTGGAGAAAATGAGACAATATTAAACCCAATTGCAGAGGTTTTATTACAATATGATGATGTAGAGTATGCATCATGTATGTCTGATCATCCAGAGTCAAATAAAAGACATCTGTATATTAGAGTTAAAAAGGGAAATCCAGTGGATATATTGAAAAAAGCAGTTAAACAATTAGAGGATGAAGTCACAGATTTTAATAAAAAATTTGATGGGAAAACTAAGGGTAAAAGTAAAAAGAAGTAGATGAAAAATAATGCTGTTTTAGATGCTGAAAAAAACATAGGCATACAAACTTTTTTTACATCCTTTAAAGGTGTTGGTGGAAGACTAAGGACATTACCTGAGGATTTTGTTGTAAAAGAAATTTCAAGTTATCCGCCAGAAAAAGAAAATGGTAAATTTACAATTGCTGATGTTACGGCAACTAACTGGGAGACAAATCTCTTAGTTAGAGAATTGTCTAAAAGACTATGTGTTTCACGTAAACGAATTAGCTTTGCTGGAACAAAAGATAAACGTGCGAAAACATCTCAGCTGATGTCATTTTATAATATCTCTGTTGAAGATTTATCTAACGTTATTATTAAAGATGTAGTAATTGAGAATGTGTATTGTTCTGATCTCCCTGTTAAAATAGGTGACCTAATTGGTAACAGTTTTATAGTTATTGTTAGAAATATAGAGAAAGATATCAATCATAAACAGATACAAAATATTGCTTCTTCAATAGTTAGCATTGGTGGTTTTCCAAATTTTTATGGCATTCAACGTTTTGGTGTTGTCCGTCCTATTACCCATGTTGTTGGAGAGTGTATTGTCATGGGTGATTTTGAGAAAGCTGTGATGAGTTATGTTGCAAATCCCATAGAAGGAGAAAACAAGGAAAGCTTCATGGTTCGTGATCAGTTGGAGAAAACCCATGATTTTGCCACGGCTTTAAAATGTTATCCTGGTTATTTGAATTTCGAAAAAGCTATTCTAAATAAGTTAGTTACTAACCCTGAGGATTTTGTTGGCGCGTTGAAAGAACTTCCACAGAATCTTTTAACTATGTTTGTTTATGCTTATCAGTCATTTCTTTTCAACAAGATGTTAAGTGAACGTATTAAGAACAATCTTCCATTAAATAAGGCGGTCTTGGGTGATGTTGTTCTCCCAGTTAGAAAAGGTGTTATAGATAAAAACGAAATAAAGGTTAAAGAAAACAACGTTGAAAAAGTAAACAAGCAGATTTCTAAGGGCAAGGCTGTTGTAAGCAGTCTTTTAGTAGGCTGTGATTCAGAGTTCACAGATGGAGCAATGGGTG
>JAUWGL010000083.1 GCA_030606465.1 Thermoplasmata archaeon
GGATGAATATGTTAGAGTTAGATTATTAAAATCAACATTCATTATAGCCGGCACATTGCAGCCGGCGAGCCCAAGGTTATGAAGTGCTTTTATCTCATTTACAAAAGACATTTTGTTGCCTTTGTAGTTCTTTTTTATACCAACATATCCATTTATAGCTACCAACTGTAAATTAAATCGTTTTCGTACTAAAAATTGCTTCTTAAGAACAGTTGGTACATTTTTGATTAGACCAAAGTGCGATAGTAGAAATCCATCTTGATCTATTTCCCCAATCACCACTTCATGCGATTGTCGTTGGGCTTCTTTAAGTAACTCAAGACTTTCTTGGTTCAATCCTAGATCCTCTATTTTTATCCGATATCCCTCCGTTCCAATCCTCAATAACTCTCCTATATTTTGTTGCCAATATTGTATCTCTTTTTCAGCAAAATAATATTTCTTCATCATTCTTTTGACCCACACATAAAATCTCAAACAAATAAGTGACACATTCAGCCCTCTGCTAATCATGCTCATAATTTGTTCACGCCCCCAATGCACATAAAGTACCTTTTGAGACCGATCATTCATCTTCACCTTTGAACCATTTTACCGTTTCCTCCAATCCTCTCGTTAAGTCGACTTTAGGTTCGTATTTGAGTTTTTCTTTGGCTAATGAAATATCGGCATGAGAGCATTTTATATCCCCCGGCTGCGGATCATCGTAAACTGGGTCCAAATGTTTACCATTTATTTTTATGATTGATTTAGCGAGGTCATTTATTGAAATACGTTTTCCTCCAGCAATATTAAAAATACCTGTTGCCTTGCTTTCAGCTGCTAATATGTTGGCATGTACAACATCATCTACAAAAATAAAATCCCTTATCTGCTCACCATCACCGTAAATAACTGGAGGTTTTCCGTTTAACACTCTGCTAATAAATTTAGGAACAACAGCCGCGTAATCACTTGATGGATCCTGCCTTGGACCATAGACATTAAAATATCGAAGAGAAACAGTTGGTAGCCCATACATATTAGTAAAGACTTGACAATAATATTCCCCTGCGAGTTTACTTACAGCATAAGGTGACAGAGGATATGGTATCATATCCTCTTTTTTAGTTAACGTTGGTGTATCCCCATAGGCACTGCTTGACGAGGCATATACTACTTTTTTTACCATGTTATCTTTTGCAGCGATAAGTACGTTGAGTGTCCCATTAATATTTACGTTATTAGATTTCATAGGATATTTTATGCTTCTTGGAACAGAAGGAATTGCTGCTTGATGGAATACATAATCAATATCTTTGAATATTTGTTGTAAAAAATTTAGATCTGTAATTGTTTCTTTTATAAATTCTATTTTACCAGATTTTTCCAAATCTTGTATGTTATGGTAATTTCCAGTAGAAAGATTATCAATAACAATTACTTTATTGCAATCTTCTGATAATTTCCTTGCTAGATTAGAGCCAATAAACCCAGCACCGCCAGTAACTATTACTTTAGCATCCTTCATATTTGATCCAACCTTTATTATATTTAAGTATTTAAATATTTTTCCATATATTTTATAAAAATCTTTATATTTATGTTTAAAACGATAGAGTTTATGATGATTATATATATTACTATAGTTTTAGGATTGCTCTATTCAAATTCCGGCAGATCCAGTGAATTTTTGAGTGTCAGAATTAAATAGCATTATTTGTTGAAAATTTAAAGGATTCAAGCTCTATTCTGAATTCGTTTTTTCATATACATATTAGTAATTCTTCTATCTTTAAGAACGATCTTTTTTTCTGCAAAAGAGTCATTTTTTCATCATGATTAACAATAATAACCGTAGTTCCAATATTATAATTCAATCTTTTCAAAAGCTTCATTATAAGAGGACCAGTTTTTGAATCTAAATTACCTGTTGGTTCATCTGCTAGCCTCATTATTTTATTGGATGTACCAACATTTTGTAACAAAAAAAAGACAAATAGGTTATTGGACTGATTTTATTTCTATACATAAACAAAAAATAAATCTGACAGAGTCAAGATATACGCCCTGAAAAAAACAAAAAATAGTTTTCCATCAGAAACATACCACAAAAAGTGATACTCAACTCGACTAACTACTAATTAACCACATCTCAACAGTAATATAACCTCAAAAGAAAGAAAAAAAGAAAAGATTTTGTACTAATTTCTAAATAATAACTTTATAACCAATCTCCCGATGACAAATGCCTTTCCTGTCTCTGTTATTGTTATCCCGTCAAACGTTGCTGTTGCCGTAATATCCACCAATCCAAATCTACGCACAATTCTATCTTCAAGTTTAGATCCTAACGACCATGTAGATATTCTTACTCTTTTTCCCAAGCCTTTTGAGGGTAGCTCATCGATAGTTCCATTCTTTGAAACATCTATCTCACCTATCAATTTATCACGTTTTGCAGATATGTTCCAGTGAATGTTATGAAGAATCTCTTCGCAGTTGTTTGTAATATATGCACTTACCCTACCGATGCTAACCAGTTTTATCTTTATTCCAATAGGGCCTTCTTCTGTTATTTTTACAGTTTTTGGTTCCGACCATCCACTTTCTATGTCATTTGTATCCTTGGCTTTTGCCTTAATTTGAAAGCCTCCTTCTGTGAGCCACTTGTGTGTTGCACTTTCAGTTGAACCTGAGGCATAGGGGCCAATCCATCCGCTATTGGTTCCATCACCCCAGTCAATATAATAACTTATATCTTCACCCTCAGGGTCTGTTGAGACAAATGTGTAATCATATGGTCCTCCAATTTTTCCATATTTAGGACCACCTATTGTCGGAATTTCCGGTGGCTGGTTAACTGTTACTACGATAGTTTTTATTTTTGTATCCTCATAACCATCATCATCAGTAACAGTAAGATTTACATCATAGGTTCCATCATCAGTATATTGATGCGTTGGATTCTGCAGAGTAGAGTTAGCATCATCATCAAAATCCCACCACCAAGAAACAATAGTTCCATCATAATCAGTTGAAGTATCAGTAAACTGAATTGTATCTATAGTAAAAGGATTTGATGGTGAATAAGTAAAACCGGCAACAGGTGCAACATTATCAACAGTGATCTGTTTCTGTTTTAAATCAGTTGCACCATCGTCATCAGTAACAGTAAGACTCACATCATAGGTTCCATTATCAGCATATTGATGAGAGGGATTCTGCAGAGTAGAGTTAGCACCATCATCAAAATCCCACCACCAAGAAACAATAGTTCCATCATAATCAGTTGAAGTATCAGTAAATTGGATTATATTTTGTGTTGATGGATTCTCTGGAGTATACGTGAAATTAGCTGTAGGTTTCATGTCTGCTGTTTCTTCACTGCCAACACTATGAAATGTGCTAGGGTCATTCTGATTGTTATACTCCGTAGCCACCCATGATGCATCTATTGCTACGTTTAAGACCCGGACTTCGTCTATTAAGCCGTTGAAATGGCAACAATTCCAGAATTTAGTATAACCAATATTTAATGTTCCTGTATTATTTAATATATTTGAGTAGCTCAATGGTGTACTATCTAAAGTACCATCTACAAAAACATAGATATGGCTTCCATTGTAAACTCCTACTAGATGGTGCCAGTCGGAATCCGTGATGACCGTATTAGAATTTATGCTGATGCCGTTCTGCCCATTAAACTTGAAATCGAGCTTATTTAAGTAGTTATAGCCAAACCACCACTCAGAGAAAGTACCAATATCATCTTTAGCGGCTATTGTTCTCCAAGAACTAAAAATATCTGCTTTAGCCCATACCTCTACCGAAACTGCATTTGTTAGCTGTAAGCTGTCATTATTTGCTACTTCAACATAATCATCGCTTCCATCAAGCTCATCTGCGCCATCAACCTTCCCAACAGCACTCTGATTCAATATACCTTGTGGTGATCCATCATTACCGTAAGAGGTTGAATCATAATGCGTACCACTGGTTTCACTCAGATGCTGCACCATCACAAAGTTGGAATCCCAAACACCAGCAGCATCCTGCTGACTACCAGAACTGGGATTACCATAATAAATGTAGATTGTTGTATCTTCTGTTGAGGAAAGACTGGTGACATTCGCCCAACAAACAAGCTCACCAGTATCATTATCAAAATACTCAATCTCATGAGCAAGTACACTACCACCAACATCAGTAAAAGCGATATCATCGCCATCATCCTGAGCATTACTTGCTAGGTCAGCATCAGAATTAAGGCTAACAAGAACAGGGAAGTTTATAAGAGTAGCATCGACCTTCGAATGGTTAATCGTTATCTCCTTACGATACTGCCAATTTAGATTCGCCCAAGGGGGATTAGCACCCAACGGTATAAAACCTGGATTACTCAGCGGCTCCTCCTGTTGTATAGCATCAGAATCTATTGCATCTGTGCTATCAACTAATCTCTTTGCATCATTATTCATCATTTCAGAAGATTGATTGTTCATGATTTTTACATTTTTCGAACCAATACTAGGTGTAAACACACCCAATACAAAAACTAATGCGATCCCTAGAACAACAATCTTTTTTCGACCTAAATCTTTATGCATATTTTTCTTCATGTTTTTTCCTCCCAATAATTAAATTGGTAACATTGTAATATAATAATCTTATTTAAATATTCCTATTTAAATATTATTATAGTATTAGATTAATATGCTTTGCATTATGTCTACTAACAGGATCTTTCATGCTTCTAGGAACAGAAGGAATTGCTGCTTGATGGAATACATAATCAATATCTTTGAATATTTGTTGTAAAAAATTTAGATCTGTAATTGTTTCTTTTATAAATTCTATTTTACCAGATTTTTCCAA
>JAUWGL010000131.1 GCA_030606465.1 Thermoplasmata archaeon
AGAGAAATGGTTAATATCTAATCTTAAGGAGAAAGGGTGTTTTAATTATATTTATGATCCTTCAACTGATGAGTATTCTAGTAGTAATAATATGATTCGTCAGCTTATGGCCTCTCGTGTTTTAGCTGAGTTGTCTCAGGATAATGTTTCTTTGCAGGTGTTGCATCAGAAAAATTTGGATTTTATGTTTGATTATTGGTATAAAGAGGATGATGATAGAGGTTATATTTTTTATAGTGATAAATCGAAACTTGGTGCTATTGCTATGGCGTTGAGGACTCTTGTGTATAGTCCTTTTTTTGATGAGTATCAGGTTGAGGCAAAAAAGCTTGCTAATTGTATTCTTTATTTGCAGAATAATGATGGTTCTCTGGAGCCTTGGTATATAGAACCTGGTTATGATTATGATAAGGATTATTTGTTAACATTTTATTCTGGGGAGGCTATTCTTAGTCTTGTTGATTTGTATCTTAAAACAAATAATGATGCATATCTTGATGCTGCGGTTTTATCTCAGGATTATTATGTTGATAGATATGTTGATCATTTGGAGGATAATTATTATCCGGCGTATGTTCCATGGCATACTCAGTTGCTTAATAAGCTGTATAAGATAACTGAGAAAGAAGAATATGCTGATGCTATCATGGTTTTAAATGATGAATTGTTGAAGATTCAGGATACAGAAAACAATGCTACTCTTGGTCGTTTTTATAACCCTTCTTATCCCGAGTATGGTAGTCCTCATTCATCATCTGATGGTGTTTATACTGAAGGCCTGGTTTATGCATATGAAATTGCAGATATGATAAATGATACAGATCATATGGAGAAATACCGAGATGCAGTTGCGCTTGGTGTTCATAATATTTTTAGTCTACAATATACAGTGTCAAATACAGATGATATTCAGTATCCTGAGAAGGTTATCGGGGCTATAAGATATGAAATTGATGATGACCGTATAAGAATTGATACTACTCAACATACCATTGATGCTTATATGAAAATACTTTTGGTTTTTGATTAGTAATCAGTATAATATTTTATATAACACCTATGTAATGTTGAAAAACAATCTTTGGTCTTGTTGGAGGAATATTGTTATGGGGGATATAGAGTTAAAAGCCGTGGAAATAGAAAAACCTGAGGATATGAATTTTATTCTTGGACAAACTCATTTTATTAAATCAGTAGAGGACTTGTATGAAGCAATGGTGAACTCAGTTCCAAATGCAAAATTTGGTGTTGCCTTTTGTGAAGCTAGTGGTGCGTGCAAGGTGCGTAGTGAGGGAAACAACCTAGAACTCAGGAAACTAGCTGAAAAAAACGCTTCAAATATTGGAGCTGGTCATTCTTTTATTGTTTTTATGGAAGATTCTTTTCCTTTAAACGTTTTAAACACTATAAAAAACATCCCTGAGGTTTGTTCAATATTTTGTGCAACTGCGAATCCTACAAAAGTTGTTATCGCAGAATCAAAACATGGTGATGAGAAAGGTCGTGGAATATTGGGAGTAATTGATGGATTTATCCCTAAAGGTATAGAAAACAAAGAGGATATCGCTTGGAGGAAGAAATTCCTTAGGGATATAGGATATAAACTCTGAAATTTTTTTCTTAAATGGTGTAAAATCATTTTGCGGTTTTTCTCCATATTGTCATAATGTCAAGACGCCTATTCTTACACGATATATTTATATATCATTGTTCACAGAGTATAACTTAGAAATGAAGGTGATAAAAAAATGAAAGTCGTCAGCGAAATAAAAACCCAACAAGAACTCAACGAACTGAAATCTACAATGGAAATATTCATAGTAACCAACAGAATCAGACAGATAGCACAAACAGCATAAACAAAACTCCTGATTCGCCTTATACTAATAACTATTTTTAATAACCATATTTTCCAACAAGAGGAACAAAAGCACATCCACCTAAATTCTTAGAAACAATCTTACCATCTTTTTTTTCCAATAAATCCAAATCACATACATATCTACCCACAGGAATCAACAATTTACCCCTATTCTTTAACTGTTCTAAAAGAGGCGATGGTACATTTGGAGCTGCACAAGTAACATAAATACAATCATACGGAGCATACTTTGACAAACCCATAGATCCATCACCTACTTCCACAGTAACATTTGTAATACCAACAGTTTCTAAATTTTTCTTAGCATTTTCAGCAAGTGAAAGAAATCTTTCGATTGTATACACATGACCCTTTTCACCAACCAACCTTGAAACAACAGCAGCATGATAACCAGAACCTGCCCCTATTTCAAGAATCATCTGCCCTTTTTTAATATCTAAAGCTTCACACATAATAGCAACCATATGAGGTGCAGAAATCGTTTGACCATTTCCAATTTCAAGAGGCATATCAATATATGCTCGATCTTTAATTGTTACAGGAACAAATTCCTCCCTAGGGATTTCTAAAAATGCTTTTTCTACATCTTTGGTAAAAATACGCCCTTCTATTTTTAATTTTTTTACCAATTCTTCCCTTCTATCTCTATACATCACATTTTCAATAGAACTAATGAGACCATGAGTATATAATAATGCTCCATTTTCCCAAAGTATAATGACAGTCATGTTTTTTATACAATGATTTGTTTCACCCTTGTTACCATGAAGAAAAAAGCAGTAGTTGCCCTAGGTGGAAATGCATTGATCAAAGAGGATCAAGAGGGTACTATTTACGAACAATTCGAAAACACAAGAAATATTTCTAAATCTATAGTGAAAATGATAAAAGATGGATGGGATGTTGTTATAACTCATGGTAATGGCCCTCAAGTTGGTTCGATACTTCTTCAAAATGATCTTGCCAGAGATGTTACTCCTTCAATGCCTCTTGGAATTTGTGTAGCTGAAAGCGAAGGTCTTATTGGCTATATGATTCAACAGTGTCTATCTAATGCTTTGAAAAAAGCAGATGTTGAAAAACCAGTGGTCGCTTTGATTACTCAGGTTCTTGTTGATGAAGATGATCCATCCTTTTCAAATCCTACAAAACCTATTGGCCCATATTACGATGAAGAAGAAGCCATAGAATTACTAAAAGAGGGCTATCAGATAATGCGTCAGCCAGATGGATGGCGCATAATTGTACCATCACCTGATCCAAAATCCATTGTTGAAGGAGATATAATCAAAAAAATGCTTGATG
The DNA here is from genome assembly GCA_030606465.1 of Thermoplasmata archaeon. Lineage (GTDB taxonomy): Archaea > Thermoplasmatota > E2 > DHVEG-1 > DHVEG-1 > JAUWGL01. The sequence goes on from JAUWGL010000131.1 coordinate 3,188, forward strand.
ACAATATAGTCGTAATAGCATCTGGAGGCGGCGGCATGCCCGTCATTGAGAAAGAAGGTTGGGGTCTGGATGGACTGGAAGCAGTTATTGATAAGGATTTAGCATCTGAGCGGCTTGCTGAGGCAATAGATGCAGAATTACTTTTGATTCTTACAAATGTAGAAAAGGTATATC
>JAUWGL010000096.1 GCA_030606465.1 Thermoplasmata archaeon
AGCTAGGTTGAAAAAACAGGTTTTTCAATCTAGAACTGGCAGATTCCCTGTGATCCTGTGCAAATTTTAATTTGAACACAAAAAAAGAATTCGACAAGTTATTCAATTGTCAATTTGTATCACTCACTTGCCGAACTACTGAAACCTATAACATTCTTCATTTGCTAATTAAACATAAACATTTTTATTATATGAAGAATATATTCCTGCTAGCAATATTGGGGAAACAGATTATGTCTGAAATTACTAAGATAAAAGCTAGAGAAATCCTTGATTCCAGAGGTAATCCAACAGTTGAAGTGGATGTTGTAACTGAAAATGGTGTTTTTAGAGCGATGACTCCTAGTGGAGCAAGCGCTGGTCAGCATGAAGCATTGGAATTAAGGGATAAGGATAAATCAAGATATTTTGGCAAGGGTACGTTGAAGGCTGTTGAAAATGTTAATAAAAAAATAGCCTCGAAGATTGTTGGATTGGATTGTCGCTATCAAGAGACCATTGATAATATTATGCTTAAACTTGATGGAACTGAAAATAAGGATAAATTTGGTGCTAATGCTATACTGCCTGTTTCTATGGCAGTGACAAAAGCCGGTGCTGCTGCTAAAAATCTTCCTTTGTATCTGTATATTGGAGAACTATTTGGCGTGATGCCACATAAATTACCTGTCCCCATGTGTAATGTGATAAATGGTGGTAAACATGCAGGGCAGGAAAACTCGATACAGGAACATATGTTGATGCCCACAGGAGCAAAATGTTTTACTGAAGGCATCCGGATGGTTTCTGAGTCTTATCATCATCTTAAAAAACTTTTGAAGGAAAAATATGGATCAGGGGCAACTCTGATTGGAGATGAAGGAGGGTTTGCACCTTCACAAATAACGAGTGTGAATGATAGATTAGATTTAATGCTTAAAGCAGTAGAAAACGCTGGTTACGACGGCATGATGAAGATAGCATTGGATCCGGCATCAAGTGAATTCTTTTATGATGGAATATATAAGATTGGTAAGAAATCATACTCTGGAGGAAAAATGGTTGATTTCTATGTTGATCTTTGTAAAAAATATCCCATTGTAAGTATTGAAGATGGTCTTGCTGAGGATGACTGGGACTCATGGGTCGAAATGGTTAAAAAACTTGGTACTACAGTTCAAATCGTGGGTGATGACTTGTTTGTTACTAACACGAAAAGAATACAGAAAGGAATCAAGTTAAACGCGGCAAATTCTGTTCTAATTAAGCTTAATCAAATAGGGTCAGTAACTGAGACGTTGAATGCTATAAAAATGGCTCATGATCAAGGTTGGACTGCTGTTGTTAGTCATAGGAGTGGTGAGACTGAGGATAGTTTTATTGCTGATCTTGTTGTGGGTACTAGTGCAGGTCAGATAAAAACTGGTGCACCAGCTAGAAGCGATAGGAATTCTAAATATAACCAGTTGATACGAATAGAGGAGGAACTTGGTGAGGAAGCTGGGTACCCAGGTATTGATTTCCGGATGGATCATCTAGCGTAAACGTTTTTAGAGACCTATCTATATCAGGGAGTGAGGTATAGATTATGAAGGTATTAATTTCAGATAAAATGGCAGAGGAAGCAATAACGCTTTTGAAAGATGCAGGTCATGATGTTACTTATGATGAGATGGATGCAGAAACTCTTCTTGCAGAGATACCGAAATATGATGCACTTATGGTGCGGAGTAGAACAAAAGCTAGGGAGGAAATTGTCAAAGCCGGAGCAAACGGAAATCTAAAAGTCATAGGCCGAGCAGGTATAGGTGTTGACAATATAGATATAAAAGTAGCTGCGGAGAATGGTATTAAAGTTGTTAACTCACCAACAGGGGCAACTGGTAGTGTTGCAGAGCTTGCAGTTGCTCATATGCTTGCTCTTACAAGACATTTATCAAGAGCTAATTCAACGATGAAAAAAGGTGAATGGGCTAAAAAACAACTTAAGGGAAATGAGATGTATGGTAAAACCCTTGGGCTTATAGGATCAGGGCATATTGCTCAGTATGTTGCAAAAATAGCGCAATGTTTTGATATGAATGTTCTTGTTTATTCTCCTCATTGTACTGATGAAAAAGCAAAAAAAATGGGGGCAACCCGGGCTGATTTAGAAGATTTGTTAAAACAATCTGATTTTGTATCACTTCATATCCCACATACGAAAGAGTCGCATTATCTTCTAAATGAAAAAACATTTTCTCTTATGAAACCAAATGCTTATTTGATTAATTGTGCCCGTGGCGGTGTTGTAGATGAAAATGCATTATATAATGCTCTGAAAAATGGTAAAATTGCTGGTGCAGGAGTAGATGTATTTGAAAAAGAACCACCTAATAATGATAACAAGTTATTAGAGTTGGATAATGTTATTTTAACGCCACATCTAGGGGCAAATACAAAAGAAGGTCAAATACGAGCTGGAACAGTTTGCGCCGAGCAAATAATAAAAGTATTAAACGGAGAAACACCTGATTATTGGGTGAATAAATAACCTATGCAAAGGAAAAAGATATAATCCTCTAAAGTGTTTTGAGATTACAATGAAAAACTTAGATAATATTGTTAATAAGATTGAGAAAAGTATCGATGATAAGGAATTAATCCGGGAGAAAGCATTGAGATCCTCCAGGGATATAATTATCAACTGTCGAAAAGCAATTCAATGTATTCATCAGAATCTAAATAAGGAAGCAAAAGGAAATATTAAACAGGCTTCAGCTAAGCTTGCAGAGCTATATGATATAACCAAAGAGTACCCTGAGATTCTTTATGCAGGTTTTGTGGAGAATGCTGCACAGGAACTGGTGGAAGCACATTGTTTTTATAATATAATGCAGGGTAAAGACCTACCAGATCCAGATGAAATGCAAACAACATATAGTTCTTATCTTATGGGTCTTTGTGATTTGGTAGGGGAACTTAGGAGGACGATTCTTGATTCTATACGTTCAGGTGAACAAAAAAATGCTGATGAATATCTTACCATGATGGAAGAAATATATGATGTTATTATCCGTTTTGATTATCCTTCAGGGCTTGTCCCCATTAAGAAAAAACAGGATATGGTTAGAGGTCTTATAGAGAAAACCAGGGGTGAGCTTGCTGTTGCTAGTTGTGAGAGACGTATCGAGTATCGTACTGATGAATTCAAAGGAATGTTAGATAAGATTAGTGAAAAGAAAACAAAGACTAAGAAAAAAGATAGTGCTCTTGATATTGATGATATTTGGTAAAAAATAAATTTTTTTCTTTTTCTTTCTTCTTTTATTTTTTCTATTTTTTATCTGCTGAAATGAAAATAAATCTAATGGTTTTTTTCTCAAAACATTTTTTAATGATTTCTTTGTATACGATAGGATAATAAATCAGTTGATTATAGTGAGGATGTAATGAATAAGAAAATATTGATAGTTATAGCATTTTCAGTTTTATTATGCTTATCTTTCCCTCAGTTTTCACTAGCTAAGTCAAACCCTGGTCAGATATATGAAGGAAATGTATCACTTATCTACCGGAATGTTACAGTGTATGCACCTGCTGTCGCTGAAACTGGAAGTGGTTTAGTTGGTGTAATGTCCACGATAACAGTAACCATACAGAGCAATGGCAGTGGGGAAGTTTTTGTTGATACGTTGCCCTTGGCGCAGGTGGACATGCAAGGTTCTGCGCGTCTTGCAGTTAAAGTTGCTAGTGCGCTTGTAAAAAAAGATAAAAACTGTAGTGTTGACCCATCTAATTATGATTATTTTTTTGTGGTAAGAACATCTGCTCCGATTATCGGGGGGCCTTCTGCGGGGGCAATTATGACGGTAGCTACAATATCTTTGCTTGAAAATTGGATGATGAGTGAAACAACTGTTATGACAGGTATGATAAACCCAGATGGAAGTATTGGGCATGTTGGAGGGATTGATAAAAAAATTGATGCTGCTTATTCAGTGGGTGCCACACGTTTTTTAATTCCTAAAGGACAAGGCAACTATGTTGGTGATAATGAATATGGGATTGATGTGGTAGAGGTAGCAGATGTTAATGAAGCCGTTGAAAATTTCACAGGTTACCATTTTCTATCTGAAAAATCAGATGGGGAAATAACTACAAAGGACTACATAGAAGCATTTGAACCTCTTGCTTCTGTATTATTAGAAAAAGCTGAGTCTCTATACAATGAAGTGAACGATTTGTTTAATGCTTCATTGTCCTCAATTCCTTATAGGTTTTGGGATTGGGATAGTTATGATTGGGTTTATTATCAACGTGATATTAAAAATCGTCTTGATTATGCTCTTATTTTAAAAGACGAGGGGCAGACATGGTACGACCGGGGCATGTATTATACTAGTACGACCAAGTCTTTTCTATCGCTTATTAGTTCACGTTTTGTTTTTTATGCTTGTGGATATTTCAACACAGATGAAGCGGATAGAGAAGAATAT
>JAUWGL010000152.1 GCA_030606465.1 Thermoplasmata archaeon
ATTACTTCATCTGCAGTTATATCAAACTTTTTACAGAGTTGCTCTAATATACAGCTTTTACAAATTGAATATATCTTATGCCCGATAAACTCCTCTGCAAGATCCTTGTTATGTATTATCAGTTCTCCAGTTACAATGCCTTCATCTATTATAAGATTATTGGCAAAGGCATAATCCATATCAAGTCTTTCTTTAAGCTCATCAGCAACAAACTGATAACCATCAGTCACAATAGCTGTTTTGATACCTCTTTTTTTTAGTTCTTTTACAACGTTTTCAACATGTTCCTGTAAGGGCATGCCTCTAAATATCTCCAAAAGCTCTTTGCTATCTAAACCTTTTAGCGATTTCGCTATCTCAATGCTTTTCTCATAGAATTCTATATCACTATTGTAAATTAATCTTCTTAAATCATCCATGAAACCTTTTTTCTCAGCGAAAACAAAAATTGTTCTATCTTTGAGGAGCGTTCCGTCCATATCAAATAATGCTAGTTTGAATTTATTCATCTCACTTCCAACTCACTCTTTTTTTGGTTAATCAAAATTTTTTTAATAACTTTTCTCTAAACACTTTTAGTTCACCAAAATCAAATATACCAAAAACATATTTCACCATTCTATATGCCAGTTGTAACATTTGACTATAATGACTTCATAAACCTTCTTGGACATAAAATTTCAAAGGATAAACTAATAGAGAAAATACCAATGATTGGAGCTGATTTGGATAAAGTAGAAGATGATGAAATAAGCATCGAGTTTTTTCCGGATAGACCTGACCTTGCGTCAGTTGAAGGAATAGCTCGTGCCTCAAGAGCATTCTTTGATTTTGAAACAGGACTTACAACATATGACATCAAGAAATCAGACATAGTAACAACTGTTGATTCGTCTGTTAAAAAAGTGAGACCATTTGTAGTTACAGCTCTTGTAAAAAACGTAACTATGACTGATGAACTCATAGCATCTCTTATGGATTTACAGGAGAAACTTCACTTTGGGCTTGGTAGAAACAGAAAAAAGATTGCCATTGGAGTTCATAATTTTGAACCTGTAAAAGCTCCATTTACATACAAAGCAGTTGATCCTGGTTCTGTTCAATTTGTTCCTCTTGGCAAAATTGAATCAATGACAATGAGTGAAATACTTAAGAAGCATGAAAAAGGAGTCGATTATGCTCATATCTTAGAAGATTTCGACAAGCATCCATTAATCATTGACTCAAACAATAATGTTCTATCTTATCCTCCGATAATAAATGGCATTCTAACCGAAGTAACACCTTTTACAACAGATATTTTTATAGATGTTACAGGTACTGACCGAAAGGCTGTTAACCATGCATTAAACATTGTTGTAACTGCTCTTGCTGAAAGAGGTGCACAGATTTTTACTACTGCAGTTAAAGATGGGAATGAAACCTTTGTTTCACCAGATTTAACTCCTGTTGAAAAAAAACTTTCAGTGGATTATGTGAATAAAATCCTTGGGACAAATCTAAATGAAAAACAGGTTATAGCTTGTCTTAAGAAGATGGGGCATAGTGCAAAAAAAATGAGCGATGGTCAAATCCTAGTTGAGATACCCGCGTGGAGGGCAGATATTTTACATGACATCGATCTTGTAGAGGATGTTGCTGTGGGTTATGGTTTTGAAAGGTTTGAAACTGATTCTCCAAAAGCACTGACGTTTGGCTGGGATTTACCCATGCAAGTTTTTCATGATGGTCTACGGAATATTATGATAGGTCTTGGTTTCAATGAGGTTACCACTTTTACTATTTCTAATGAAAAAGATGAGTTCAACAAAATGGGTCTTGACACAGGGAAAAGAGTTCAAATTGAGAACCCAATTGGTGAAGAATATTCATGTTTACGTGTTAATCTTATTCCATCTATTCTAAAGATTTTAAATGAAAACCGGCATCATTCTTTACCTCAGCAGATTTTTGAACTTGGCATAGTAGTAGATGATAGTTTCAAAAATGTACATCATCTTGCTTTTGTTAAAATAGATGCAAAAGCTAATTTTACAGAGTGTAAATCAATAGCGGAGGCTGTTTTACGGGATTCAGGATCAAAATATCAGATTGAAGCGAATGATCATCCTGGTTTTGTGAAAGGTAGATGTGCTTCTGTTATCTGCAAAAACAAAAAGATTGGATTTTTTGGGGAGATTCATCCAAGGACAATTAGTGAATTTGAACTAGAGCATCCGGTTATAGGTTTGGAAATACAGGCAGATAAACTCAATCAATAAACTATTTCATGTAGAATATATTCCTGAATTTTGTATGACTAAGATTTGTAGTAAATGTAAAAAACCTAGTATAACGCTTATAAGATATAATGGCACACATCTATGCAGAGATCATTTTATTCAATATTTTGAAAAACGGGTTAAGAAAGACATTAAAAAACAAGGGAAAACAGAGAACGGTTGTAGGATAGGTGTTGCTGTTTCTGGTGGAAAAGATAGCACAGTTGCTTTACATATTATTCATGATATTTTTTCTAAAAGAGAAAATGTTGATATTTGTGCAATAACTGTTGATGAGGGCATTAAAGGTTACAGGGATCATAGTTTAGAGTTTGCTGTTAATAATTGTAAAAAACTTGGAGTGAAGCATCATGTTGTATCATTTGGAGATGTTGTTGGGGTTACAATGGATGAGATTGCTTCAAAAAACGATGAACTTGGTGAGTGTAGTTTTTGTGGAGTTTTTAGGAGGTTATGTCTTAATCAGAAAGCAA
>JAUWGL010000060.1 GCA_030606465.1 Thermoplasmata archaeon
GCAATTGCACCTGCAAAAGCAACATATAAAGCAATAATGCTAGGTAAAAAATGAGATGCAACAGCTGGTATTGAACCTGTGGAAAAATCATAAGATGCGTAAAAACCAGGAGACATAGATCCATAGGTTACAATCGTAACAAGGATATACATGACAGTAATGACTAGCATAGAAATGATAATGCCTTTGGGTAGAACCTTCTCTGGATTCTTGACTTCTCCTCCAGCGTTTGCTATAGCTGCAAATCCTATGTAACTAAAAAATAATAGACTGCTAGCTTTTACAATCAAGGGGACATCAGCTGTAAAAGAACTGCTTAAATTTCCTAAGGTCACGTGAGGAAGTCCAAACACAATAAGAGCTCCTATACCAATCATGAGTAAAACAAACATGCCTGTCTGAACTTTCCCGTATACCTTGATTCCTAAATCATTGATAACTAGAAAGATGAGAACAAGAACTATAGCAATAATTTGAATATTAACTGTAATAAAAGATGCAACACTTTGTAAACCTGCCATGTTGAAAAAATGTTGAATAAGAATAACATCTCCAACGGCCATAGCAGCGATGACTGCAATCATAGCGAACCATCGTGCCCATGTAGCTATAAATCCTATATATGGATCTAAGATTCTACTGACAAAAACATATTCTCCACCAGATTTAGGAAAGATGGTAGCTAGAACAGTGTAACATAATGCTATAATGATCGATGGAATAGCAGCGAGAATAAATGCAATTATAATGCCTGATCCAATAGGTACATCTGACTGTATCTGAATAGCAGAAATGAAAAGCCCACCGCCAATAACCGCTGTTACAATGGTAGCAACTACTTCTTTTAAACCAAGTTCTCTTTTAAGTTCAACCATTTTATCTCCCTTCAACTGAAAACTTTCTAATTATACTTATTTACCGTGTTTCTTTATAACCAATTTTTTTCTTCTATTTTACAACCATAACGGGGCAAGGGGCATGATGTACGACATTTTCAGCAACACTTCCCATTAGTAGTCTGTCAAGCGCTGTCGTTCCTTTACTTCCAATAACAATCAGGTCATTCTTTTTTGCTTCTTTTATAATCTCTTCAGCAGGGTGGCCATCAACGATCTTTTTTGAGACATTGACACCCATCTTTGTGCCTATCTCCTTAATCTTACTAAGAACCGACTGTCCTTTAGACTGCTCTTTTTTCTTTTGAGCTTTATAAATTTCCATAAGTACATGACCATTGGCTAGAGGAGTAGATAGAGGCGTATGAATCTGAACCACATACATCGCCACAACATCTATTCCCATGTTTTTAGCCAAAGAAATAGCTTTTTTCGCCGTTTTAGATCCGTCCACCGGTGCTATTATTTTTCCAAATTCTTTTTTTTCCATTAACTCATCTCCTTTCATATTTTGAAACCATGTTTACATATCGTTCCAGCTCTTTTTTGGAAATCGATGTAACTTTTTCCAATGCCGCCTTACAGTGTTTTGCTTCATACTGGTTAAGTTTGTTTCTTTATACACGCATCTTTTTGTTCTAACTTATTTTGAGTGACTTTTTTTCTGCCATTATAATTGTTGAAAATGTCACGGCAAGATAAAAAGCAATCAGCACCAAAGGAAACCATGAATAACTATTAAAACCTGGAACTAAAAAACTCAATAATGCCCATACTGCAGCCGTTGTAAAGACATGTAAAACTGCTATCATTGCTTTATAATTTTTCATCTTCTATTTCCACCCCTTATTTATTTTCATTAATTTCATCTTCTGCATATAACATAATCTTTATTATCGTTAAAAAAATTTGATTTTTTCCTGTTTTTATTTTCCACTTTTAGTCACCTCTGTTTTTTTTCTGTAGATGATGTTTCTCTCTTGATCTATTTTACAACCATAACTGGACAGGGAGCATGATGTACGACATTTTCAGCAACACTTCCCATTAGTAGTCTGTCAAGCGCCGTCGTCCCTTTACTTCCAATAACAACCAGGTTATTCTTTTTTACCTCTTTTATAATCTCCTCAGCAGGGTGACCATCGACGATCTTTTTTGAGACATTGACCCCCATCTTTTTCCCAAGTTTCTCTATTTCCTCGAGATAGGAGTTTCCTTTGTCCTTTAGTAGCTGATGTACCTGAATGTATGGTATTTCATCAGGGCATTCATAGAGAGCTGGCAGATTTGGTATGTTCACCACATACATCGCTACAGCTTTTATACCTGTAGATTTTGCAAGAAAAATCGCCTTCTTTGCAGCTTTTTTTGCAATGTCGGATCCATCCACGGGTACCATTATTCTTTCAAATTCTTTTTTCATTAAATCGCCTCTTTTCTGATTTTGAAGTTATATTTATGTGTTTTTCCACTCTTTTTTTATTCATCTCTATTTTTTCCATATAATTTAAAACATTTACAATACAGAGAACAGACGGAGAAGATCTATTCAATCTGTATCTTTCTCCCTATTCTCTTTGGCTTTACTTTTTTCAGTTCTATGTCCAATACACCATTCCGATAACTTGCTTTTGCAGAATCTGCATCGACATCACAAGCCAGTTCCACTTTCTTGTAATATTTTTTTCCTTCTTTGTCTACTTTTATTACCACGATATCCTCCATGATCTCCAACTCGATATCCTCTTTTGAAACTCCTGGAATTTCAGCAGTTATACTCACTATCTTATTCCCTTCAATAACGTCTACTATTGGCTCTTTGGCTCCGAGCATCTGTTGAGATACACGCGGCGTATTTGGGATATTTCCAAATTCCTCGAAATGTGGTTTTCCATCTGGAGCACTACGGAGAGACCATCCATACACATATGGTTCTCCTTTTTTAGAGGATGGCAAATTCTCACTCATTGCATTTCTGAACGCATAATTCATCTCTCTCTGCATTTTTCTGAATTGTTCCTCGAATTCATCGAAGATATCAGATGGAAATCCAAATCCCCATCTTGTTCTAGAATTTCCGAACCAATCATCGTAAAAATCTTCTTCTCTTTTAAATGGCCTTTTTTTATTCATTATTTCATTCATCTCCAAGAAATTTCACTAATTCATCTATTGTCCTCTATCGATTTAGACAATCTAAAAATAAAATAAGTAGAAGGTTTTGTTCTACTTTATTTTTACCTTTTTAGATTCATGTCTTGGCTTAGGTTCAACTTTTGGGATTGTAAGCGTAAGCACACCATGATTCATCTCTGCTTCAACATTATCTGTTTTTAACTCCTCTGGAAGTTCGAAACAACGATAGAAACTCGTACTGCTTCGTTCTTGTCTGAGCCAGTTTTTTCCTTTTTCGTCTTCGATGTTTTCATGTTCTGCTGAAATCTCTACACCATATGGTGTAACTTCAATGTTTATGTCCTCTTTTGGAATACCTGGCATCTCGACATTCATCTCATATTTGTCACCAAGATCTGCAAGGTCCATTGCTGGTGTTCTGTTTTCGTATGTACTGAGCATACCACCTACTGGATGCCAAAAGAGATTATCAAGATTTGTCCTGAATTGATCAAACAGTTGATCCATATCTGTCCACATGTCAAATGGTCTTCTTTCTACAATTTCTTCATGTGTTTTTTCGTTAGGTTTTACTATTATCTTATCTTTTTTTATTTTTCTAATATCCATATTTTTTACCTCAACACAATATGCGCTATACTGTTTATAAACATATTCACAATAATTATTAACAAAAACTACTATAACATTTATACATATTGAAAAAAATAATTGAACTGGTGCATATTGTTAATAAATTGTTAGCTAATTGAATGTAAAAAATAGGTATGACAATAGATGTGTTCTATCGCATTAGTTTTACGAATGTCAGTTTTTCACTCTTTTTTCTAGTCTACTTCTAAAACCTTTTTGGTTGCTTCAAGTATCTTTTTTACGGCACCTTTAACTATTTCTGCTGCTTTGTCACCTGCTTCTTTTGCGGAATCAATAGCTGCTTCTGCAGCATGTTCCGCCATATCAGCAGCTTTTGAACCGGACTGCTTCGTTCCTTCAACTATGCCTTCAGCAGCTCCTTTAGTAATTTCAGCAGATTCTATTTTTACCTTTCGTGCACCTTCGATCGCACCCTTCATCGCATCTTTAGCAACAGATTCTACTTTCTCCCTTGTAGCCTCTACACCCTTTAATGCATTCTTAACAGCATCTCTAGTAATCCCACCTATCTTTTCCTTTAGGTCTTCTCCATTTTCAACTACTTTTACTACTGATTCTCTAACAGTTTTTGTTACTTCGCTTTCCTTTTTTTCCACAATTTTTACCTCCTAATTTTCTGTTTTCCAGTTACCCCTATTTTTTAAGTTTTATCATTCTTTTCTTTCTCCTATAAGCAAGCATTCGTTCATGTAGTTCTCTTATTCTTCTATCTGCATGGTTTTCATATACATTCATATTTTTTCTCTTCCTGTCATTTCTTTTTCCTTCACGTTAAACTGGTTTTTTTGCGCCCAGAGTTTAATTCCGTCAAGAATCAACCATATTTCTTCCACAAATTCTGCAACTTTCCATCTCCTGTGTTCTTCTGCAATAAAATTCAGTTGTTCTGCATCTTTCATCGTTTCTGCTTTCAAATGTTCATTATATTCAGTTGAATAAACATCATACAATATTTCATGGGCAGCATTGTCTATTACAACTTTAACCGCAATCGATCCATCTGGGCTATCAAACCAGAATTCTGAATCGGAGACTCTTGATGGTTTTATCTTTATTTTCTCTGTTTTTGAGAAATCTAACAGATTTGAAACAAAATCAGCATTCATTTTACCAGACACTTGGGCTGACCCTCCACCTATGCCTCTTAGTCTTTGTCTGCCAAAGCCTCTATTTGTAACCTTCATTGTCTTCACCTCATTTATTTTTGTGATAAATGTAATTCATTTTTATAGTGTTGTTGAGAGGCTGTAGAGCCGTTTTGGATGGGATGCAATGGGAGGAATGCATGAAACATAAACATCATTTTTCATGACTCTACAACCTCAACATGAGATATGAAGATGCGTCCATAAATGTTTTCACAATAATTATTAACAAAAATGTATTTTTACCCAATATTTATTAAAAATAGTTATATAGTTCGTCTGTATAACAAATAGATGGTTATTTAATTAAAAAGGTGAAAAAATGACAGGATCTAATGTGGAATTGGATAAAAAAGATAGAATAATACTAAGTTTGACACACGATAATCAAGAGATATCTCAAGAAGAAATCGCTAAAAAAATCCATCTATCCCAGCCTTCTGTGGCTATACGTATCAAAAAACTCAAGGAGCGAGGATTTATCGATCGTATTATTGGTGTGAATTTAAATAAAGTTGGATTAAGCGTAGCGATGGTAAAAGTAACGTCTGCCAATACCACCAGAGTTTTGAATGTGCTCCGTGATTGCCCATTTTTCTTAAATGGATTTGTTGTATCTGGAAAAGAAAATTTAGTTTTACTATTTGTAGGAGAGGATATATCGTCTTTAGAATCGATAATAGACAGCCGTTTAAGACCTGATAAAGACGTTCAAAGTGCTGATTTTGACATTGTAATCTCAAGTATAAAGGATTTTGTGATACCCATAAAAATGATTACAGAGCCTTTAAACAAACCTCCTTGTGGAACTGATACCGGATGTATGGACTGCCCTGCTTATCAAGACGGTAAATGTTTTGGATGTCCTGCTACAAGTCAATACAAAGGAGTCTTTTGGTAAATATGCGTGAGCTAGCTATTTTTCTTATTAGACGCTGTTATTTCAAAATAAGTCATTGGAGCTATGTTTAAATATACACTTAATATTGAATGACATGAAGTTGAGATTATGGACCCTGCTTTAATTATAGTCATATTTGGCTCAATATTTGCTATATGCGATCCTATTGGAAATGTTGCTTTCTTTGTTGCTT
>JAUWGL010000002.1 GCA_030606465.1 Thermoplasmata archaeon
AGCATAGGGGTTGTCATTCCCCATATAAACAGAAATCTTGAATTCTATATCTATCCCAAGTTTATGCAACATATACCCAAGAAGTATAGTCCCTGGGTTAATATTAAGAACTTGCTTCACACTATAATTAGTATAATAATAAAGGAGTTCGTCCACCCATTTGATTGGATGATCATTTGGTTGACCAACTCCTCCAAAATATCCCGTTATCGTCTCAGGGCCTCCTAGATGGATGTTGGAACCATCAGTACCCTTAGTGTCAAGTGTTTCACACCAACTTGCTCCAAGAATTTGCATAGCGGCTGTCATTGCCAGTAGGTCGTTGTCTTCCTCTTGTTCTTTCATACGTCTTACCCTTATAAAACGACCAGGCATCAGTTCACCTTTCTCTACTGCCTGGCGTGCTTGGATCATAAAGAACGGAAAATACTGACAGGCACTTATTTCCAAGGTGATCGCGAAATCTTCGTTGAATTTCATTTCTTTAACCTTGTCACCTAGGATTTTTTTGCGGTATTCATCAACAGTAATAAAAGCTCCTTTATCTCTCTGCTCTATAAGCCACTCTAAGTCTTTCAAATATGGAGAGTTCTTCTCCTTTAACCTTGTCATTAGGTTCTCCACCTTGCCCGCTTCTCTAGCCTTCTGGTTTATCTCTTCAGGTCCACCATATTTATCAACCACGGCTAAAAGATCGTTGACTAATTTGTTATCTGGATCCATCAAAAAATCGTTTATTTCATCTAACCTTTTATCCTCTATAGCTAGTTTACTTCGCATATCCATAGACATGTATTATTCCTCCCTTATATCACAACTTTAAAGCTGTGGATGGCAAATAAAAACAGCGTTATAAATAATGTTTGGTTCACTATAATCCGTAAGACCTACTCAATTCCCGTACTGCTCTTCGTTTTCAGATTTGCAGAAAGTTAATTAAGCAGGTTATCTGTTGATATTATGGAGGTTAAAATGATTATCTCACAACTTAGTATAGCTCCTGTTGGAAAAGGTACTAGTGTAAGTAAATACGTTAAATTAGTTATCGAGACTCTAGAGAAAGAAAATGTAAAATTTGAAACAAATGCAATGGCAACAGTGATTGAAACAGATGATTTAGACACTCTATTTAGCGTTGTTCAAAAGGCACATAATGCTGTTGTAAAAGCAGGAGCAGAACGTGTAATAACTGAGTTGAAGATAGATGATAGAAAAGACAAAAATGCAACAACGGAATCAAAGTTAGGTGCTCTTTAATAATTCATATTTAAGTTTTCAAAACAGTTATATGTAACATTTTCATTCCGAGTTTTGGGAAGGTATTATTGTGTTGTCAAAAGATTTAGTTGAAATTGTTTTTCATGGACGTGGCGGACAGGGTTCGGTCACAGCAGCAAATCTATTTGTAGCAGCAGCTTTAAAGGATGGTAATAAAGGTGTCCAGGCGTTTCCGTTTTTTGGTGCAGAAAGACGTGGTGCACCTGTTAGAGCATTTGCTCGTATTTCTGGAGATGAAATACATCTTCGAAGTGAAATTTATACTCCGGACATTGTTATCGTGCTTGATGAGAGTATTATGGATATGGTAGATGTTCTTAAGGGTTTGAAGAAGAATGGAAGGATTTTAATTAATACAACAAAAAATCCTAAAGATTTTGATTTTTCAAAAAAATATGACGTTGCAACAGTTGATGCTACGAGCATTGCACTTAAACATGAAATTCTTGTTGGTGGAATTCCTGTTGTAAATACACCAATTCTAGGTGCTGTTCCAAAGATATTTGATAGAGTAACTCTCAAATCAATACAAGATACAGTAAAGGATAAATGGAAAGGCGAACAAGGAAACAAAAATGTAAAAGCAACTCAGGACG
Source organism: Thermoplasmata archaeon (assembly GCA_030606465.1). Taxonomy (GTDB): domain Archaea; phylum Thermoplasmatota; class E2; order DHVEG-1; family DHVEG-1; genus JAUWGL01. Next base: position 1,875 of record JAUWGL010000002.1, read on the forward strand.
CATACGATGGTGTGGAGGTGGACTTTTGAAGAAATACGATGTTGTTACAACGATTTCTTATCCTAAAAAAGGAGCTATGGGTAAAACTGGTACTTGGAGAGTTTTCAGACCAATTCTTGACAAAGTAAAATGTGTTAAATGTCTCAGATGTTGGATTTATTGTCCCGAAGCTACAGTCATTAGAAACAAAGATGATACTGTGGATATTGATTATGAATATTGCAAAGGTTGCGGGATATGTGCTAATGTGTGTAAGGTGAAGGCTATTACTATGGAAAGGGAGGGAAAGAAAAAATGAGTGTAATGATTGATACTGGTAATTATATCGCTGCGAAGGCTGCAGTTATGGCACGTCCAGCTGTGGTCCCTGCTTATCCTATTACTCCTCAGACTACACTCGTGGAAGGTATTGCTAACTATGTGAAAACTGGTGAGTTCAAAGGTGAATATATTTGTGTTGAGAGTGAACATTCTGCAATGGCTGCTTGTATTGGTGCTAGTGCAACAGGTGTTAGAACATTTACAGGAACTTCTTCCCATGGGTTGTTACTTATGCATGAGATGCTTCATTGGGCTGCTCTTGCGCGTCTTCCTATTGTTATGTGTAATATTAACCGTGTTGTTGGTCCAGGTTGGAATATTTGGACAGATGAAAATGATTCAATCAGTCAGCGTGATACAGGTTGGATTCAGTTTTATTGTAGTAGTAATCAAGAGATTTTTGATACAGTTATTCAGTCATTCAAGCTTGCCGAACATGAAAAAGTACAACTACCAGTTATGATTAGTTATAATGCTTTTATTTTATCTCATACTTCAATGCCGGTTTATGTTCCTGATCAAAAAGACGTTGATAATTTCATTCCCAAACGCATACCAAAATGGAAGCTTGACGTTGATAACCCAATAACTTTTGGTAACATTATTCTACCTGCAGCATATGAAAAAGTTAGAAAAGATATGCAGGACTCACAAGAGTATGCAAAAAAACTTATTCCCGAAATATCAAAGGAATGGAAAAAACAATTTGGCAGGCATCATGGTGATCTATTAGAACTTTACAAGTGCGAAGATGCTGGGTATATTCTTCTTTCAATGGGTGCGATTGGTGCTGAAAGTAAAGTATCAATTGACAATCTTAGAAAAGAAGGAATTAAAATTGGTTTAGCACGTGTTAGATGTTTTAGACCCTTCCCCCGTGAAGAAGTTTTGAAACTGGGTAAACAAGCTGATTTGATTGTTATTGATAGAAATATTTCTGTTGGTATGGAGGGGGCCGTTTTTACTGAGGTTAAAGCAGCATTATACAATAATTCAGACGCTAAAGCATACGGTTTTATTGCTGGTCTTGGCGGAAAAGATGTAACATTTGGTGACATAGAAAAAATGTGTAAAAAGGTTGTAAATGGTAAAGCAAAACAATTAGAATGGTTTGGTTTTGAGGGGGTGTAATCTTATGGCAATAAAGAATTTACCAAGAGAGGAATGCTATCTGCCGGGTAGTGCTGCTTGTCCAGGATGTCCAGCGACAATGGCTTTACGTATTACTTTTAAAGCATTAGGCAAAAACACTATGATGATTGTTCCTGCCTGTTGTACAGCAGTTATTGAAAGCCTGCATCCGCATACTTCTTTTGATATCCCTACTATGAATATTGCATTTGAAGCTGCGGCAGCTGGTGCAAGTGGTGTCGAGGCAGGACTTAGAATGCAAGGTAAAACTGATACAACTGTTGTTGCATGGGCGGGAGATGGAGGAACCTATGATATTGGGATTCAAGCATTATCTGGTGCATTAGAACGAGGTACTAACTTTATCTATATATGTTATAATAATGAAATATATTCTAATACAGGTATTCAACGAAGTGGCGCAACACCTTATGGAGCATGGACCACGACAACAGTTGGTGGAAAAACAGAGTTTAGAAAGGAAATGGGAGAGATAATCCAGGCTCATCACATACCTTATGCTGCTCAAACATGTATTGCATATCCTGAGGATATGTATAAAAAACTGGTAAAAGCAAAAGGAATCAAAGGTCCTAAATACATCGAGATAATGGCACCATGTCCACCAGGATGGCGTTTTTCAATGGAAAAAACAGTTGAAATGGGAACAATGGCTGTTGAAACTGGTGCATGGGCATTGTATGAAGTTGAAAATGATAAAGTAACATTCAATGGTAAAAGTAAACTAATCCTTGAGAAGAAGATTGAACGTAAACCAATTGAAGATTGGATTAAACATCAAGGTCGTTTTAGACATCTATTTAAACCAAAAAAAGATGTTAAAAGGATAAAAACCATTGAAGATCACATTGATCTGATATGGGAACGATATAGGAAACGTCACCTATAAATCGGAGTGTGAAAAAAAGTATGGAGGCTAAAGTAAATGTATGCAAAGGAAATGGTGAAACAGAGCCTCCCCCTACTTATATTCTGCGGATTAGGCGGTATTGTTGCTGGTAGCACTCTTGGTGTGATGAGAGATCTTCTTGAAAGTATCCCTGGTCTTATTGTTGTTATTCCAGCAATTATTGCAATGCGTGGTAACATTAGTACTGCTTTTGGTTCCAGGTTGGGTTCAGCGTATCATCTTGGTGTTATTGATGCTGATAATTTGTGGAATGAGGAGCTTAAGCAGAATATCATTGGCTCCCTTGTTTTGAGTTTTTTTATTTCAATTATTGTTGGAGTCCTTGCGTATGTTACTACGATTTTTTTCTTTAAAATTAACCCGGATCCTGTGAAGCTTATTGTTATTGTTCTTATCGCTGGCATTGTGTCTGCTGTGATTCTTACTTTGATGACAGTTGTGATTATTTATGCTGTTTTCAAACGTGGATATGATCCTGATAATACTACTGGTCCTGCGTTGGCTACTTTTGGTGACATTGTTACTATGCTTTGTATATTTGGTAGTGCTGTTTTAGTGGAGGGGGTATTATGATTTATAGCTGGAAAAAAATAGTTAGACATGGTTTGCCTTTGCTTACGGTATGTGTTCTTATTGAGATATTTGCTGGTCAGATATTGCAAGGAAAACAAGAAACCTTGGTTTTATTTCCGATTTTTCTTATTTCTATTCCAGTGATTAATGGTGTAGGAGGTAATATTGGTAGTGTTCTTGGTGCTCGTTTAGCTTCTGGTTTACATGTTGGTTATATTAATATTAGTATTAAGGATGAAGAAATGCGTTCTAATTTTTTTATTTCTATTATTATGGGAATTATAATTTATTTTATTCTTAGTTTGATTATTTATTTTTCTTATTTTTTTGTTTTATCTAGTAATAATATTAGTTTTGATCTTAGTTTATTTGTGTTTGTTTTTATTGTTACTGTTGCTGGTTTTTTACTTGTTTTTATTGTTTCAATTGCTAGTATTTTTACTGCTTTTTGGTCTTTTAAAAAAAGGTCTTGATCCTGATGATATGGTTTCGCCTGTTGTTACTACTGTTGGTGATGTGATGGGTATTGTGTTTTTGTTTTTGTTGATTGGGTTAGTAGGAATATAATCCTTTTTTTTATAGGTTTATACTGTGGTTAAAACATTATTATAGAGTTAAATTAACTGTTATAGATAGCGAAGGCTTTGCATGTCGTGTAATACATGTACATTTTATGTAAAAATTAATTAGTTTTACATACTCTTTTCCGATAATTATTTATTTTACCTTGTTATTTAGTGATTAAACAAAGGGTATCAAATTGATCAAGTTAATATCCGTTGATAAAAATACTGGGATTCAATTTTTTTTACTACTTTTAGGAAATAATATTTTATTAAATTGGAGTAGTTAAAATATGGCAGGTAAAAAAAGAAGAAGTATTTTTGGTAGGGTGCAACGAACGCCTAAATGGAAAAAAGAAGAATTCAGTGAGATTGAGTATGAACCAACTTCTGTGAAGGAGTTATTGACAGAGATGAAAGACATCTCTGAGCTTATTATTGATCTGGCATATTCTGCTGTTCTCTTTGATAATGAGGAAATCGCTGAGGAGGTAAAGTATCTTGAGGTACGTATGGACAAGTTGAACTATGATATCCGTATGATGGCGATGATGGCAGCTCGAACAAAAGAAGATGCAGAACAACTAGCTGGTATATTACAGGTTGCTGAGGCAGCTGAAAGTATTTCAAATGCTGCTGGTGATATTGTAATGATGTTGACGGATAAAACTAGACCTATATTACCTGAGATTTTAAGTAAGGCTGATGAAAAACTATTTCGAATTAAGGTTTCTAAAAATTCGAAGGCATGTGAACAGAAAATTGGTGACCTCAAGGTAGAATCTGAGACAGGTATGAGAATTATAGCAATACGCAGGGAGAATTGTTGGATATACAACCCAAGATCCGATTCAAACATAAAGGCTGATGACTGGCTCATTATTCGTGGGACTGATGAAGGACATGATGATCTTAATAAATTTTTAAAAGGAGAACTGGAGGACTTGGAATGAGAGAAAAAACAGCGGAAGATATTGTACTGGAGATCAAAGATAAATCAGAGCTTATGATTGATCTTGCATATTCATCATTGTTGTATGATAATGAAACCATTGCAAAAGAAGTATATGATTTAGAAGATTTGATTGACAAACTTTATCAAAACATTCAGAGAATAACTCTCGAACAGGTTAAAAACAAAAAATTGAGTATAAACGATGCTTTATCATTACTGCGGCTTGCGAAATGCGGGGAGGAAATATCTGATGCAGCTCAGGAAATAGCTGATGTTGAACTAAGAGATGTAGAACTACATCCTATTCTTAAAATGAGTATCCGTGAATCCGATGTAGTATTCACACGGATACAAGTTAACCCTCAATCGATACTATGTGGTAAAACACTTGACGAACTTAAACTTGAAAGTGAAACAGGTATGCAGGTTATAGCAATGCGTCATCAGGATAAATGGATTTATGGGCCTAATAAGAATGCAAGAATTGACTCTGAGGATATTCTTTTTGCAAAAGGACCGGAAGATGGTGAGAAACATCTCATTGATCTTGCAACAGGTAAAACAGATAAAATATAGCACCATTAAATTTTTTTTATTCTTCTAAAACTCGTGCTCCAACTTGATCTACATTACAAACAAAAACGCGGCCATGATCCATAAGTACCTTGCAAAGTTCACTTGTTTTACCCATGACAAAAACAGAGTTTCCAAGCATACACATACTAGCCATTCCAAACCTATTTGCAGCATCAATAGCCTCAACTACACATTTATCAGCAAGACCTGTTTTTTTAGTAAAAACCTGTGATAATGAAAAAAGATTTTCAACAGAAGGTTTTTCTAATAATTTTTTAGTGCAATATTTTCCATAATCTATAATTTTATTTGCTTTAGCAGCATCTGATAAAATCTTCTTTGTATCAAGTTTTTTACCAACTACACATAATACCAGATCAAACCTACCTGGAATATGCTCAATAACTCCCCATGGTGGAAGACCAGCAGTTTTACGTATTTCAATGCCTCCAAAGCAACATGCCATGACATCGCCAAGGCCGGTTCTTAGTTTGATTTCTGCGAAATGTGCTGCTTTCATAGCATCAGATTGTGAAACATTTGTTATTTTAGTTAAAGCAAGAGTTGCACTGAGAGCACCAGCTGCACTCATACCAAAACCCTGACCCATTGGAATATCTAGTTTTGTTTTAACAACAACATGTAAAGGGTTATCACCTAGTAAATACTTCAAAGCAAGATTTGTAACCGGGGCAGAAGATTTCCTATCATTAACATAGATTTCAACATCCTGCTTAGCAGAGTTTTCAACAAAAACTTCTGAAACTGCTCCGATGGATATATTAATACCAGCGCCACGGGACCCCGTGCGATTTATGTCTTCTTTATGATATACTGGTTCAAAAAAACCTGATATATGTCCTGGTGCAAAAGCAGCTGATCTCATTTCAATGATTCATCTCCATGTTATTTTTGTTTTAATACAGTATCAATAATGGTATCAGTTAGCTGTTCTTTTTTTCCTTTTTTATGAACACTGTTTCCTTTTTTATCTATTATCCATATCTCACTTTTTTCACTATTTAGGTTCTTAGTTGTGTTACCGATAACAAAATCAAGATGGTTTTTCTTCAAAAGATCAAAGGTTTTCTCTGTTAATCTGTCTGTGTTTTTTTCCATTTTAAAACCAACTAGTTTTGCTTTTGGAGAATATTCACGGAGTTTAGATATAATCTTAGGAGCCTTCTGCAGTTCTAAAACAAGTTTATTCTTCTCAGAAGGAATCTTACCTTTTTGTTTCTTTGGAATATAATCTGCAATGGCTGCACAGACAAATATGATATCAAATTTTTTCATATTAGTATTTTTTAACAGCTTTAAAAGATCATTAACACATGTAAATCTTGTAGTTTTGATAAAATCTGGAACTGATTCCTGGCTTTGTCCATACCATAGTTCAACATCTGCATTGCGATAGAACGCATTTTTTGCTAGCCATACAGCAGTTTTACCAGAACTAATATTAGAAATCACTCTTACATCATCAATTTTTTCAGTTGTACTACCGCCGATAACAAGCACTTTTTTACCTGATAGATCCTGTCTGCCTATTTTTTTTATAACCTTTGCAACAATCTCATCAATATCTGCCATTTTAGCCTTATTTCCAACAAAAGATGGCTCAACAAAACCTATGCCAAGCTTTCTACATTTTATAATATTATCCTGAATAATTTTATGATCATACATTGAAATATGCATACCAGGGACAATCATAACAGGTATATTTGATCCAATAGCTGTAGTCGCAAAAGTAGTAACTGGTGTGTCATCAATTCCATGAGCAATCTTTGAAATAGTATTACTTGTACAAGGAGAAATAAGCAATAAATCTACAGGATCCTTAACTTTTCCACAAAAAAACACATGCTCCGTTTTACCAGAAAGCTCAACAACAGGTATGTTACCCGTGGCAAACCAAAGTGCATCAGGATTAACAATTTTAGTAGCAGCAGGGCTCATAACTGGGACAACACTGGTACCATGCCGTATAAGCTCCCTCGCAAGTCGGACACATTCAACACAGGCAATGCTACCAGTAACACCAAGAATTATTTTTTTGTTAGAAAGCCTGTTGCTTTTTACTCCCCGTATTTCATCTGCAGGATGCATATTATGATCACAAAGAAAATATATTACTACTTTTTATCTTACTACTATTACTGATATACTAGCATGTCTTACAACTTTATCAGTGACGCTACCAAGTAAAAATCTTCCTTCCTTGCCGTAACCCTTGTAACCAACTATTATAATATCTGCCTGATTTTTCTTTGCAGTCATAAGAATCTCATCTGCGGGATCACCTGATTCCACAACTATATCCACTTTTTTAACACCGGATTCAATTTCTTTAACAATCTTTGACAAAGATTCCATCGCTTTATCTTTAAAACTACCAGATTTAACCACAGAACTAAGATCAATAGTAGGCAGTAACATTTTTGTAAATGATGACTCTGAAAGCTCTGCAGGAATTACTGTTAGAAGAACTACTTCATCATCATCATCTGAACATTTCAAACACATATCTATTGCTTTCTTAGAAGCATCAGATCCATCATAAGCTACAAGCATCTTTTTCATAATCAATCAACAAAAACAGGTTAATATGGAACTGTTCTAAAAACATTTCGTATCATTTACATAAATATGAAATAAAATCAGACAATGGCATACCATCATTCCAACGCATAACAAAATTGCCTGTTTTACTCCTATCAAGCTTTGGAAGTCGCCTATGTAAAATACTTGCTGCACCTCCTAATCCATGAATATCAATTGTAAAAAAACGCCATGAGTCACCTCGATGCCCTTTAAGGCGAAAAGCATAAACCGGCAAGGTTTTTGTTTTCTCACACGCCTTACACATGTCATCTGCCTGTTTCTGAAGTTTACCACCAACACTACTGAAATGGAGAGTATTACCAACACTGCTTTTAACCTCAGTAAGAAAAGAAATATCACCGCGAACAGCAACCAGATCTATACCAAGGGAACCAGCAGCACGTACCACTGCAAAAGGCTTGTTACATATCTTCAAATAGTTGTCCTTTTCTAAAGCAGAACAGGTCTTAGTAACCTTTGTAAGAGTTTTGTTTTCCCCTCCCAAAATGCCCTTTAATTCGCGTTCATATTGACTTGCACTCATCAAATATAGCAAAATGCAGCGAAAGGTTTTAATGTTTGGGATGATTTATTTAATTTAACAATCCCTTTTTTCAATTGAAATTGGGGAGGCGGTCAGAAAATGGCTAAAGAAATCATAGTTAAAGAGGCAATGAAAACCAATCTTGCTGTGGTAGATCCTTCTATTACAGTTATAGAAGCAGCGAAAATAATGAAAAAAAGAAAAATTGGAAATGTAATAGTAGTACAAGATAAACAACCTGTTGGTATCTTAACCGAAAGTGATATTTTAAAAAAAGTTGTAGCTGAAGGAAAAAATCCTGGTGAGGTTTTAGTCAAAGAGGTTATGAGTACACCAATTTTGATAACTGATCCTTATATCTCTCTTGAAGAAGCTATGAAAAAAATGAGTAAATGCAATGTTAGAAGATTACCAGTAATTGAAGATGATAAATTAATTGGTATAATAACATTAAAGGATATATCAAGGATGTCTCCTATATTACGTGAAATATCACGGGAATGGCATGATATAACTATGAGAGATGAATCATATTATAAAAGACAGGTTTTCTCAGGTAAATGCGAGGATTGTAACACTCTTTCAACAAATCTTAAAAAAGTTGATGGGCGTTTGTTATGTGAGGATTGTATTGACGCGTTAAAATATGAATAAAAAAAGATTTTTCCTTTTTTAAACTGAATACACAAATGGAGATGAAAAAAGTATGTTAGAAGTAAAAGATGTGATGACTAAGGATGTTATTTGTGTTGATAAAGATGTAGATTTAAGACATGTTTTGAAACTTATGAAGAAACATGAAATAACAAAAATACCTGTTGTTGAAAATAAAAAACTACTTGGTGTCATAACTGATAATATAATTGTTTATAAACTTGGATCGATAAGGAAACGTGGTGTTCCTGCTTCACGTTTGCATGCCTCTTCTGTTACTGATAAAAATTTTGAAACAGTGTCACCTGGTACAGATATCAAAAAAATCCTTAAAAAAGTTGGAAATCCTGGTCCAACTATGATAAATGTTGTGGAAAATGAGAAGCTCTTAGGAGTAATCACAAAAGCAGATTTGCTCCCGCATGTAAAAAGCAATAAAAAAGTTGAAACGATAATGCAGAAGAAACTGTTAATTGTAGCTCCTGGTAATCGGATTATTCATGCACGACGTGTTATGATAGATGGGAATATTGCAAGGTTACCCGTTGTTGATAAAGGTAAGCTTGTTGGTATGATTTCTGATACAGAAATTGCTTTTGCATTAGCGAAATTAAAAAGATCTGTACCATTAGGTAAACAGAAACATCAGCTTGAAGGACTTTTAATAGGAGATGTTATGAAAACACCTGTTATTTGGAGTGCTTTGGGGATCACTGTTGTAGATGCTGCAAAAATCATGATGAAAAACAACATTGGTGCACTGCCACTTTTGAAAGATGATAAACTAGTAGGTATCATTACTCGGACGGATCTAATCAAAACCATACCCTATTAAAAGATTTTAAGTAATCCAAGACAATTCTATTATTCTATGAAACATGATTTCTTTCCTTCTGACAAACAGGTTGAAACGGCTTTGACGAAGGTTTTTAAAAAAATTCATACAGTATCATCTCAGAGCAAACTTAAACAACTAGTTGATAAGGAGTTAAATAAAAACAAGGAAAAACAAAAAATTGGTGTCAGTCCAGGTAGACTTCGCAATATTGCTATAGCTAGTGGTTTTGTTAAACTTGAGATTCATTCACGTGAAGGAGATCCAAAAAAAATTATGACAAAATGTCCGGTATGCGGTAGCAGTTTAAAGAACGTGAAAAATCTTACTATATGGGGTGGTAAGGTTACCATTGAGTTTAGATGCCTTCATTGTGGTTATTGGACTGGAAAGAAAAAAAGGATTCCTACACGATATGTTTTTCACTTGAAAAAGAAAAAATAGTTCAGGATTTTTTAAATTGTTCCCACATTTCAAAAATATAACGGATGTGTGGGATAGTGATTGATCCACCAACGATGAGCGCGACATTTATTGCTTCATATAGTTCTTCATCGGTAAGCTTCTCTTGATAGCATTGATCTAAATGGTAAAGAATACAGTCATTACATCGTAATACGGTAGAGGCAACTAAGCCAATTAGTTCCTTTGTTTTTTTATCAAGTGCACCATTTTCATAGATCCTGTTATCCAGTGCAAAGAATCGTTTAATGTTTTTATCATCCGTATCTAGGATTATTTTATTCATTTTTTCACGAAATTTTTTAAAATTTTTAATATCTTTTGTCATGTTTATCACTTGTTTTTTTCGTAATAGATTAATACGGTTATATCTCTTTGTTGCAGCGATTATAAAAGTTAAACTCTGAATAATAAAAGCAAAGTTTTTATATAATATGGTTAAGATATATTTTGTATTGTTATGAAAAAAACATCTTGTATAATAGTAGTTATAATTTTGTTATCAACAATGGTTTTAACAGTTGATCTTGTAAAAGGCCAGGAAAAAGAGGTAACATTTGTTAGTTCTGAACAATATATGAAAGGATATCGATATAACATACAGGGATGGATCTATCTCCATATAGAAGGGGATCCCTATGAAAGAGGAGGGCAACACGGGTATCTCCTAGCAAGTGAAATTGTTGATATGTTGAATCGTTGGAGTAACACGATACACAATTATAAACTTGTAAAACCTCTAACCAAACATTTTTCTGAGTCAAGATATCAAAAGGTGTCAGAAGCCTGGTGGGATTTTTGTACAAAACAATGTCACAAGATGTACTGGGACAAATTCCCTGAGGAATACCAAAAGGAAATCGAAGGAATAGCAGCAGGGGTAAATGCAAGAGGAGGTCGGATCCATGGTAGAGATGTAAACTACAAGGATATTCTTACTTTGAATGAAATGTATGAATTCATGTCAAAACTTACAAGGATGCCTAAAGGTCTTCATCCTTTACGAACTTTTTTTCATCAGTTAGAAAAAATTGAACCTAAGGCCTCTGATATCAAGGAATCTGATTTCATTGATAGTTTTTTACAAACTAAAAACGCGGATCATTGTAATGGTTTTATTGCTACTGGTGATGCAACAACAGATGGTCAAATTGTTTTTTCACATTCAACTATCTGCGGGGGTGGTATCTGGTGGTGGACTTATTATATTTCTCTGCGTTGGAATGTGATGTTTGATGTTCAGCCAACAAAGGGTAACCGAGTGATAATGCCCTCTTCTCCAGGTCTCATTTGGAGTGATGAGGATTATTATCAAAATGACAATGGTATTGTTTTACTTGAAACGACAAATCCTCAAGGACTTTTTGATAACAAAGGACTGCCTCTTTCTGTTAGAGCACGTTCTGCAATGCAATATGGCAACAGCATCGATGATGTAATTTATCATCTCAGATATCGTAATGATGGGAGTATGAATGCTGTATGGCTTATCGGGGACGATAAAACTGGTGAAATAGCTCGTTTTGAACTCGGATACAAAGCACATGCAACATGGCGGACATATGATGGGTTTTACTGGAGTGCAAACAATCCTATTGATACAAAGGTTAGAATAGAAAAATTTTATCCAAAAGAATATTTAAAAGGATTAATTTACAAATTTATTAACATACCTACATTAGAATATCAATCTATAAGGTACATGCCGGCTCCAAGGGACATTAAATATGAAGAGTTAGGGGAGAAATATTATGGTCAAATCGATATTGATGTTGTAAAAGAGATTATGTCTACACCTCCAATAGGTAGTTGGATTACCGATATTAAAATCACTGATTCAGCATTACTTGAACAGAATGGTATTTGGGCGTTTTTTGGTAAACCAAATGATGTTTTAAATCTTACAAATCTTGATAACCCTGAGCCAGAAATTCAGAGTGTGTACCCTAATGGTTGGGTGAGAATGTTCGGTGTTCCTTCTAAGAATGGTTTTGAGTTAATTCATCAATATGATGACATAGGTGGAGAAATAGACAATACTGATGTTATCTGGGAGTTTGACACAGAGAATAATGTTAATGATTTCTTTTCATCTAGTGCAGTCTATGAAGATGTTCTTTATGTTTCTACATCCCATGGAAAAGTTTATGTTATTAATTCAACAAATGGGAATGTGAAATGGGAAAAAGATGTTGGAAGAAATCCTGCAACCCCTGTTGTTGAAGATGGTTTGGTTTTTGTTGGACATTCTGAGGGGTTATCTGTTTATGATTTAGATGGTGACATTAGATGGAAGGCATCATCTGGCGATGTAATTTCCAAGCCAGTTGTTATTGATGACTGTGTTGTTTTTGGGGATAACGTTGGATATCTTTATGTTTATAATATTGACAATGGGAAAGAACAATGGCATCTTAATCTCCCTGGTGAAATATATATATCTTCTTCTACCAGAGATAATTATGTTTATGTTACTTCTGATGATAGTTGTTATGCTGTTAATTTAAAGGATCAGAAGGTTTCATGGAGTTTTCAAACAGATGGTATGATTACTTCTTCTCCTGTTTTTTCAAATAATAAGGTGTTTTTTGCTTCATGGGATAATTATGTTTATGCTGTTGATGCATATTCTGGTGATCTTGAATGGTCTTATGAAACTGGTTGGGGCGTTGATGTGTCTCCTGTTGTTTCTGATGATTTGGTTCTACTTGGATGTAATGATAATAATTTTTATGCGTTGAACAAAGATGATGGTAATCTTGAATGGGTGTATACTTGTAATGCTGGCATACATTCAAATCCTGTTATATATGGTGAATATGTGTTTTTTGGCTGTGATGATGGCAGATTTTATACGTTAGATAAAACAAATGGGAATTTAGCATGGTTTTTTACTCCGAGTCATTCTATAAACAATAGTGATCTTTATAGTTATATTACAACGCCTATTGTTTCTGATCCAGTTGTTAATGATGGTATTGTTTATTTAGGTGCGAGTGGAACTGTTTATGCTCTTGAAACTGGGACGGTAGAAGAAATAAAAACTGTTGGAAAAGAAGAAAAAGCAGGGTTGCCTACTATTACAGGGGTTTTTATTGTGCTTTCTTTACTTTGTGTTATATTGGTAACAATTCTTTATCTTTACTGGACTAAAAGAAGCGGGGTTAAATGAGTATAATAATTCTTGCGTTTATTATTTATTTAGTTATTCTAGTACTCATAGGCGTTTGGTCTTCCAGATTTAATAAAACTCTTGATGATTTTTTAATAGCTGATAGAAAACTTGGTACTTGGCCTGTTGCTATAAGCGCTGAAGCATCTGATATGAGTGGTTGGTTTGTTATGGGACTGCCTGGTAGGGCTTTTACATGTGGTATTAGTGCCATATGGACAGCTGTTGCTTGTTCTTTTGGTACTTTGTTTAACTGGAGTGTTATAGCGAAACGACTTCGGAGGTTTACTGAAAAACTACATTCACTTACTATTCCTGATTTCCTAGAAGATCGATACGAGGACGACACACATCTTATTCGTGCTATTGCAACAATTATTATCACAGTATTTATGGTAGTATATGTCTCTGTATCACTTGTAGCAAGCGGATTGATAATCAGTGAAACATTTGGATGGGATTATCATACTGCGTTGATTCTTGGTTTTGCCATTATCACGTTCTACACACTTATGGGTGGTTTTTTTGCGGTAGCATGGACAGATGTATTCCAAGGACTACTCATAGTAGGAATACTAGTTATTCTGCCAATAATTGGTATCATACGACTTGGAGGAATCGGTGAGGTTTTTAGTAGAATAGGAGAAATAGACAGCAATTATCTTTCACCAGGTTATGGCTATGGTGGTCTGTTGTTTTTGGTTTTTGCTTTTGCTAGTATGGCCTGGTTTTTTGGGTACCCTGGCCAGCCACATATTCTCACACGTTACATGGCTATAAGAGATGAAAAAAAACTATGGAATAGTACAGCTATTGGTATGACCTGGGTTATTCTAAGTCTCTGGGGTGCAGTCTTAATAGGCATCATAGGTCTTGCAATGTTCAAAGGATTACCTGAACCTGAAAAAGTGATGCCTCTTATGGCTATGACTCTTCTACCAGAGTGGGCTGCAGGAATCGTTATCGCAGCTGTCACAGCTGCGATTATGTCCACTGCTGATTCACAGCTTCTAGTAGCAACATCATCAGTTGTTGAAGATGTCTATCATAAACTTATCAACCCAAGAGCAAATCAGAAAAAACTAGTCCAATATAGCAGGGTATTTGTTCTTTTGTTATCATCTGTAGCTTTTTTACTGGCATTACAGAAAGGGGTGATTTATTTCCTTGTAGCTTTTGCATGGGGAGGGCTTGCTGCATCATTTGGACCTTTAATTATACTATCTCTCTGGTGGAAACGAACCACTATGTGGGGGGCGATTGCTGGTATGATATCTGGTGCTGCAACAGTTATAATATGGGATAAACTAGGAGTTGCCTCCTTCTTAAAAAACATGTCTGTACATGATGAATTAGTTGTTCCTGGTATGCTCCCTGCGTTTTTTATATCACTATGTTGCATTATCATAGTTAGCTTGTTTACTGTTCCACCAAAGTCAAAACAGCTGTTTTTATGAAGAATCCAAAAAATGACAATGTCTAAACACATAAAAAAGGCTGTTTTATAGTTATATTTTTGTAGAAAAAGAAGAGGGTTTAAAAACAGAATTCAACAGGAGGGATATGCATCTAGGGTTTTCCAAATGAGGCCGAAACTCATTTGGAAAACCCGATAAGAGATTATGAAAATTAAAAAAGATTAATATTATTATAACTTACTCTGGTTTTATCTTAGATACTATAAATGCCTATATAAATGGTAAGTTAATATAAGATAGATAAGGATATAGCCGCCATATCAGGTATATATGGTTGGGATGAGGGCGTATCATATGTTAAGTAGTTCTGATAAATCTAGGAGAAATGTAAGTGAAGATTCTTATTCCATGCTTATGAACAGCAGCAATCCAGTTTTTGTGATAAATAGAAAAGGTAAATTTGCTGATGTGAATGATACGTTTTGTAAAAAAATTGGTATAAAGAAACATGAGGTACTTGATACTCCTGTCGGTGATGCGGAATTTCTTACTGAAGATTCCCGAAAAAAAGTTATGTTTCGACATGTATCCCGTTTGATTGGGAAGGAAACACCAGTATACACTTTAGATGCTTTTACCAAGGGTGGGGATGTACTTTCTTTAGAGATTGATACTAAGCCTTTTGTAAAGCATGGGAAGGATGCTGGGGAGATAAGTATTGTTAGACGGATGACTAAGACATCTAAGAGTCGGGGAAGAAAGAAAACAGTGAAAAAACGCGATGATGAAGTTACATATTTAATGGGGGAAATAAAACAGAAAAATGATGGGGTTAAACAGATAAAAAATGAGCTTGAACCAAGAGAGGAAGATCTAGATATATACAGGAAAGACATGGATCGCATAAACAAAAGACTAAGGCAGAATGAGACAGAGTTAGAGGAAGCAAAATATGAAACTAGAAAACTGCAGGGTGAACTTGAAAATAAGCAGCAGGAATTAGAA
>JAUWGL010000141.1 GCA_030606465.1 Thermoplasmata archaeon
ATAACGATGCTTTTGATGATATCATATTGGCAAATAATCTAATGAAACGCTGGAATATAAGCGGCAGTGATGATAACAATTATCATCTGGGGATAACTGCTACTGTTATTGCTGAGAGTTTTATTGTAGCTGATTTAAACGGAGCAGATGCTTTATCAATCCAAGAAATAAAAGATCAATACTGGGATGTTTTCAGAAATTATTGTAATGCCCAATCTAATGAAACGATAACATTTATCGACCCTGAGAACGAGGATATTAGGTCAACAGCTCAGACTATTTTATATCAAGCAGATAGTGATAATTCTTTTATTATAGCAAAAAATCTTTTCATCTGGTTAAAAGAAAACACATATTATAAAACACATGAGGGAAGCGGGAATGTTCAACCTGCGAGTGTAACTAAACAATGTGGGAATGGAGATTGTGATGATCTCTCGTTTCTGTATATTTCACTATGCCGTTCAATCGATATTCCTGCTCGTTTCATAAGAGGATTCATAGTTGAAGAAGACGATAATGGATTTGTTGATGCAGTTCCTCATGCATGGGTAGAGGTTTTTGTCGGTGGAAACATAGGAAACAATGGATGGATTCCAGTAGAATGCGCTTGCTCATCAGATAGCATGAAGGTACAGGTGAATCAGAATTTTGGTGTGGAAAGCGTTGGTCACCTTAGATTATTCGAAGATGATGGAAGTGATGAATCTTTGATTATTTCACTTTCAGATATTAAAGCTAAATATGACACAAACATAATAGTTAAATTGACACCAGTTGCAGAAGTTTATCCTTACCAGGTTTTAGAGTCTAAAGAGCTTTTAATTGATAATAACAACAGAAAATACAAATAATTAATCCAATCGTGATTAAAGAGTTTAACACTCTTCAAATATACATATGGATGTCTCAGTTTACAAGAGAAGCTAATATTTCAAATAGAAAAAAATGTAGAAGGCGGATGTGGATATGAAAATCAACTATAGTATTTCGCTAAAACTTACTTTAATTGTTGTGTTATTATCCACAGGTGTTGTTATTTCCTTAGCTTATTTTAACATTGGAGGAGCAGCTGAACGTTTGGATAGCTCTTCGGATAAAGCATCTGACGATTTTGCGGAATCACATTCTATTATCAAAGCTTTGGAGGGGAAAATAGTAAAATACTTTGATTTGAATGACACAGAAAAATTACAGAAAGAAGTTTCAAATTTTTCAATTTTCATCCAAAACCGTTCAAAAGTTATAAAAGTTATGAAAATAAACATAAACACACCAGGCCCAAATGGATTAAAAATCAATATTTCATCTGATAAGAATTTGATTGGAGGGGGCCCAGATCCTCGTAATGAAAAAGCCTACAAAAATGGTAGCACTTTTTATACCGTGGATACTAGAGGTGATAATATTTTAACTGTTATTTCGCCTGTTAACATTTCCGGTGAAATAGTTGGAACCTATGAAATGGTTCTGCTTATAAATCTAGGCAATATACCTATTGATCCACTGATTAAGAACATAGTTTTATCTTCTTTTGTTTGTATTTTAGTTTTGGTTTTTAGTCTTCTTTGTTTGCTGAGAAAAGCCATTGTAAAACCTATTATCGCTTTTAGAGATGTTGCACGAGTTATTGGTACCGGTAATTTAAACACGAAGATAAACATTGATTCAAGGGATGAATTAGGTGAACTTGCCTCGGCTTTTAATGAGATGACAAATGATCTAAAAAAATCAAGAGAAAAAATTGAAAGGTATAATAAGACATTAGAGAAAGTGTTAAAACAAAAAGATGAGTTTATTCATCAGTTGGGTCATGATTTGAAGAACCCTTTGACACCGCTTGTTGGTTTATTACCCATGATTATTGAAAGGGAGGAAGATCCTAAAAATAAGGAGCAATTATGTATTATCCATCAAAATGTTGAGTTCATGCGTGATTTGATTTTTGAAACTTTGGAACTTGCTCGTCTTCGATCAGACAATGTCAAGTTTAATTTTGAACCGTTGAATTTGTTTGAAGAAGTTGAAAAAATTATTGGAACGCAAAAATTGTTTTTGGAGGAACATAAAACCATCGCGGAAAATAAGGTTGATAAGGGGATTATGGTAACTGCAGATAAGCTACGTCTAGTTGAGATTTTTAATAATCTTATCTCCAATGCTGTAAAATATACTCCCGAAGAAGGTGGTACCATTACTATTGCTGCAGAAGAAGTTAAGGTTTCTGTCAAAATTTCTGTGGAGGACACCGGTATTGGTATGACTAAAGAACAGGCAAGTCTAATATTTGATGAATTTTATAAAGCCGATAAGGCTTTTCATGATTTGCATTCAAGTGGTCTGGGTCTCTCTATTTGTAAACGTATAGTGGAAAAACATGGTGGACGTATTTGGGTGGAAAGCCCTGGTCCTGGAAAGGGTAGTACGTTTTATTTCACATTGAAAAAAAACCTGTAGAACCAGTGAAAAAAATTAATAGGGGTGTTTACATTACAAAACTGGGTTTTAAGTTATGCCAAAAAAGATTCTTGCTGTTGATGATGAGTTAGATGTTATTTACACAGTTAAACATGGTCTCGAAGGTCTTGATTCAGATCTAGAGGTTACAACTGTTACTAGTGGAAAAAAATGTTTTGAGTTTTTAGAGAGCAATGAGACTCCTGATCTGATATTGTTAGATATTATGATGCCTGATATGACTGGATGGGAGGTTCTTAAAAAATTAAAAGATCATCCCTCATGGAAAAATATCCCTGTGATTTTTCTTACTGCTCGTACTGATCGTGTTGCGGAAAATGCTGGAAGTTTTCTTGGTGAGGATTATATTGAAAAACCGTTTAAGGTTCCGGAACTCAAACAAAGAATTGATAAAATTTTAAACAAATTAACCTAAAAAAATTTAATATAACAAGTTATGATCTTTTGTAATTTTTTGCTTTTTTATCCTCCAGTATGTTAATATAGTATTTATTAATTACAAATATAAAAAAACTGGATGAGGTAAGATGGGTACTAAAATGTTTTTAGTTAATATTAAAAAGTTTAGAAAACTTTTAAGTATATATTTTATTTTTTTATTGTTGTTGATGTTGTCTTCTGGAATTTATGCACCTGGATTAAATGTAGAGATTGATCCATCACTCCCTGCTTATACCAAC
>JAUWGL010000123.1 GCA_030606465.1 Thermoplasmata archaeon
GCGATATCGGACTATTTTTGAGAATTCTGCTGTTGCAGTTATGCTTACTGATGAAAATGAGAATATTATTTCTTGGAATAAATATGCAGAGAATATGTTATATATGAATGAAGAGGATTTGTATATGAAACCTGTTAGTTCTCTTTATTCACCTGCGGAGTGGCAGAAGATTAGATCACAAAATGTTAGACAAAAAGGGATGCAGCATCATCTGGAAACTAAGATTTTACGTAAAAATGATGAGCCATTGGATGTGGATATATCTTTAAGTGTTTTGAAAGATCATAATGGAGAAATTGTTGGTTCTATTGGGGTTATTAAGGATATTAGTGAACGTAAGATTATGGAAGCCAGATTATCATATGAAAAAAATTTGTTACAATCACTTTTAGATAGTATTCCTGACTCTATATATTTCAAGGATACGGAAAGTAGGTTTATAAAAGTAAACAAAGCTAAAGCTGCTCATTCAAATATTACAGTTGAAGAAATGATTGAGAAAACAGATTTTGATTTTTTATCTGAAAAGGATGCAGAGAAGATTCGCGAAGATGATACGAAGGTGATGGAAACAGGTGAACCGATTGTTAATAAAATTGAGAAACTAACAGATAAAAATGGTATCGAACGTTGGGTTTCTGTTACAAAAATGCCACGTTATGATAAGAAGGGTAATATAATTGGAACAATGGGTATTTCTCGTGATATTACTGATTTAAAAAAAGCAGAAGATATTGTTAGAAAATCTGAAAGGAGATATAGAAGTTTATTTGAAATAGCTATAGATCCAGTTGTTGTTCTTGATCCTAAGGGTTTTTTTGTTGATGTAAACGAGCAGGTTACAAAATTGTTGGGTTATAGTAAAAAGGATCTTATTGGAAAACGGTTTGATAAAATAGGTATTTTATCTGAGGAAAGCGCTGAAAAAACAATGGATAGTTTTAAAAGAAGAACGGCTGGGGAAGATGTTAAACCTTATGAGGCAAAATTTGTTACAAAAAATGGTGAAATGATTCCTGCTGAGGTAAATGCAAGTCCGTTATATGAGGATAAAAAAGTTGTTGGGGATCTTATTATTTTAAGGGATTTACGTGAAAGGTTTAATAGAGAGATCGCAGAGAAAGGACTTGTTGAATCTGAGAAAAAATTCAGGGAAATTTTTAACATTACAGATGATTTCTTGTTATCTCTTGACGTTAAGGGATATATTTTAGATATTAATGATACTGCTTTAAAACTGATGGGTTTAGAAAAAGAAAAATTTTTAGGAAAGGATTTATCTGTTTTAAAAAATCTTTTCTCCAGTGAAAATATGAAAAAACATATTGAGTCTGTGGATACGACTGCTCAGGGTGGGAATGTTGGAGAATATGAAAGTGAGTTGGTAACAAAAGAGGGTATAAGATATAGATTTTTGTTTTCAACTGATGTTATTAAGAAAAAAGAAAAAATTACAGGTATTCTTTTCAGAGGGCGTGATGTTACACAACGGCAGAGAGCATGGGATGAACTGGTTAAACTTGAAGAGAAATATAGGGTGCTTGCTGAGACATCTGCTGATGGGGTTATAACAATTGATTCTCTTGGACGTCTTACTTATGTGAATCCTTCTTTTGAAAATACATGTGGTCGGCGTAAAAGTCAGATTCTTGCAACTCTTCTTAGGGATTATCTTTCAAATGATTCTATCTATCTTTTCCAGCAGGTTTTTATTGACACCAGGAAAAAAGATGAAAAAGTTGAAAATGTTGAGTTAGAACTTGTTCATTCTAATGGTAAATTTGTTCCTATTGATGTTAACATTGCTCCACTTTATAAAAATGATAAATTTGCAGGTGTGGTCTGCACGATTAGAGATATCACTGAGCGTAAAAAGGTTGAGGACGAACTGAAGAAATCTGAGCGTCTTAAAACTGAGTTTATGAATATTGCTGCTCATGAGCTTAAATCTCCGGTTACTCCGATTAAAGGTTATCTTGATTTGATTATTTCTGATACGGATTCAAGTGGTAAGATCAGAGATTGGGCAAAGATTAGTCAGAGAAACGCTGAACGACTTTTAAGATTGGTTAACGACATTTTAGATGTTTCAAGGCTTGACACAGATACAATGAGATTTAACATGGAAAAGTTGAACTCTGTTGAAATCCTTGAAGAGGTTGTAGAGGATATGAAAGCTACTATTGAACAAAAAGGCTTAGAGTTTATTGTACACATACCAAAAAGTCTACCTGATGTGATAGGTGATCGTTACCGATTATCGCAGGTTTTTAAAAACCTGTTAGGTAATGCTATTAAATTCACTGATAATGGTTCTATTGCTATAGTGGCTAAAGAGGAAGATAAACATATTTTGATTTCTGTTGAAGATTCAGGGATTGGTATTTCAAAAGAGGAGTTAAAAAAGATATTTACAAAGTTTTATCAGGCATATACTGGTGATGACCGTAAAAATGAGGGTACTGGATTAGGTCTGTTTATCTGTAGACAGATAATTGAAAAGCATAACGGTGAAATCTGGGCGGAAAGCAATATCCCTCAGGGTAGCACGTTTAGAATGAAGATACCTCATCTGTGAAAATAAATGCATGTAATAATCCATGAGATGCAATATAAAAAACCTATTAAACAATTTAAGTATATAAAATAAGAAGGACACAATATACTAAAGGAGGGTGTAAAGGTATTAAGAAAAAATGTCCTGAGTGTAGTTCAAAGGCTATAAAACTTTATCAGAACAAAAGCTTTGAAGGTAAGAGGAGATGGATCCCTGTAGCCTGGTGTTGTACTGAATGTGGTTACACCTATAATGTAGCTGCTGAAACATTAATGTA
This sequence comes from Thermoplasmata archaeon, assembly GCA_030606465.1. Taxonomy (GTDB): domain Archaea; phylum Thermoplasmatota; class E2; order DHVEG-1; family DHVEG-1; genus JAUWGL01. The sequence goes on from JAUWGL010000123.1 coordinate 2,835, forward strand.
TAAGATCGGAAGCGAACCGTATAATGACTCTTTCAATAAGAAATGCCCAAAATGCGACCTAGGTCTTGTTAGACTTTATCGGCATATAAACCCTAAACATGGTAAACAAAAATGGGTTTCCCTAGGCTGGTATTGCTCAAGATGTAAATATGCTTGGATGGATAAATAAACATAGATATAAAAAAAATTAAAAACAAATTTTTGTCTAACGCCCTTTTTTTTTTGACATATAGCTCATAACATGGTTTTTTTCCTAAATCATTAAATATAAGAATTTGTTTAGGACCGAGTATAAAAAATTATAAGGAAAATCTGAATATGAAACGTAGTTCAAGAGTCTGGAAAAAAAAACATAAAATGCGCTGGAAATGGCGGAAAAAAAGAATGAGACGTGAAAAAAAGAGTAGACGAAAGTAAAATAATAATTAATCATCTGGGAGCATGGTGTAACCCGGCATCATTGTGGGCTCCAGTTAAGGAATGATTAAAAATGGGTCATCTGAAAAAATGATGAATAACTGGAGCGATGACCTGAGAAGAGACCCGCCGATCTGGGTTCAAATCCCAGTGCTCCCATACCAATTGACAAAGGTGAAAAAAAATATGGAAATGATTAAATTGAATATAAAAAACTTCAATATCTACACAGTAGTTTCATTACTGTTTCTTATAGCAGGAATTATTCATTACTTATACTGGGGTAGCAGATACAATGTATGGGATGATATCGGTATCTACTCCTTAACCATAGTAATGGTTTTACCAGGAATAC
>JAUWGL010000007.1 GCA_030606465.1 Thermoplasmata archaeon
CAGTTTGGACAATATGGTGCAAAATGAGGTTTTTGAATTAGAAGGTTTTTCTCTTTTAGTTTATAAAACTGCCATTGTATAAACCTGTTATATCCTTTGGATATAGTGCTCATAATTCTTGAGTAATCTATTAAAAATCCGAATCTTTTCCAATAATCTTCTACGTATACTTCTCCAAAGTATTTTACTACTTCTACAGGGTCTGTTAATTTTTTTATTAAATCATTATTGCATCCATATTCTTTAAGTGATTTTATGGTAGCTGGATCTTTACGTTCTACTTTTTTTGCAAAACCAACTGAGGGAATTCCTGATGCATGAAATCCTGCAGGGAATAAAACATCATAACCGGTCATTCGTTTGTAACGAGCAATAGTGTCACAGTATGTAAAACCTCTCATGTGTCCTACATGTAGATAGCCTGATACTCCAGGATAGGCAAAATGGATGAAGAATTTTTTTTTGTTTTCTTTTTTTGCTTTATAGATTTTTTCTTCAAACCATTTGTTTTGCCATTTTTTTTCGACTGTTATGTAGTCGTAGTTTTTTTTATCCATGTGTCTTATCCTTTGGGAAATGAATGATGCTTTATTTAATGGTTTTTCTCCATATTGTCATAATGTCAAATCAGATACTCTTACACGCAATGTTTATATATTATCGGTTACAGAGTATAACTTAGAAATGGTGGTGACAAAAAATGAAAATCGTCAGCGAAATAAAAACCCAACAAGAACTTAATGAACTGAAATCTACAATGGAAATATTCATAGTAACCAACAGAATCAGGCAAATTGCACGATTAGCCTAAAAAACAATGATACCTCTACCCTTCCACCATTAAAACAATATTATATTTTTTTACTATTCACCTTTTTCTTTCTTTTTTCCTTTATGAGGAATCACCTTTTTCAGTTTACCTATCTTACCAAATGCCCCTTTAAACTTTGAAGCCTTTGATTTCCCTTCAGTACCTTCCGATTCAGTTTTACCTCCTTTTTTCCTATGAAGCTTGTTTTTTAAACCAGCAAGTTTTTTGAATCTAGACTCAGATTTTGGTTTTATTTTGGGTTTCCTTAAATCCAAATTCACAAGTTTACCACTTTCATCAAAACCAACTCTAAAAGTAGTAGGAGTTATATCCTTTACTTTTGTTAAAACTTCAGCATCTGTTAAATCCTCACCTGTTTTTGATTTTTTTCTTCTAATTCTAATTGAAAACTTCCGAGATTTAGGTTTCAACCCGCTTTTTTCCAACTCCATCTCAGATGTTAACTGTTTTTCCCCATCCTTAATTGAATATTCGCTTAATACATCACTAGGATAAACATCTCCCTCAACTATCTCAGGTTCTTTAAGTGCATATTCTGGAAATTTGTCTTCAAACTCTTTGACTTCGTCTAAAAGTACCTGTATTTTTTCATGTGTTCTTTCCTTAGAAAGAGTATCACCTTCCCCAAGATCAGGTTCAGGCATATTATCTATCTTTTCTTTTATTTCAACAGAACTTTTGCTCACAAGATGTTCTATCATTTATGGCATATAAAGACATTTTGGAAAAAACTTGACCAATGATATAGCTCAAAACAAGCTTAAACAAACTACATCTTTTTCTTATTAATCATATTTTTTATAGGAATGTACGCCAACAACAATGCTATATAGACCCATATCAGCAATCCTGGCCACCATGGAGCATTATCAAATACATTGAATTGTAAACCCGTGACAAAAAGAATTGCCACAACAACACCCATTAAAGCTTCACCTGTTACAAGACCAGCTGTGAATAGCAAGCCTGTTCTTATGGCTTTTTCCTTTGGTTTCACATCAGTCTGTTTGATAGCTAGTTCCCAATCGCTTATTTCTTCCTCTTCAGCACTTCCATATTTTTTCTTTAGAAAACCATCTGTGACGTATCTTATTCCCCCACCCGCAAATATAGGGACAGACAATGTAAACGGCAGATAGATACCAATAGCAACAGGTAAAACAGGTAAACCAATGAGTATTAATACTAAAGCTAAAAACATTCCTGCAATAATATATGGCCATAACATTTCTCCACCTAAAACACCCTGCACAATTCCTTTCATAAGAAACGCTTGTGGTGCAGGAAGCTTTTGACTACCTATTGTAAAAGCTTTATGAAGAACACCTATTACCAAACCTACCACACCAGAAATCGCTATTACTCCAAGAAACATAGATATCTGTAATTTTTTAGGAGTAGCACCAAGCATTTGACCACAGGCCATAGACTGCAAAAGATCTCCAGATATAGAACCAGCTATACAAATAACCGCAGAAATAAAAATTACAATAGCCATCCCTGCAAGCCCTGTTTCCCCAAATCCTAACATAATAAGACTAACAATAAGCAAAACTGCAACTGTAACACCAGATATAGGGCAATTTGACGACCCAACAAGACCAGTAAGATATCCTGCCAGGGCACTTGCTATAAACGCAAAAAGAACTGTTATAGCAGCCATAATCAAAGAAATCCCAAACAGCTCAGAAAGCCACATATACAATAAAAAGATAGGAATGATCATTAACACAATAACTGTAAATACCAGCTTGTAGCTTAGATCTTGATCTGTTCTTTTTTTGGTTTTTACCTGCCCACCTTTTATTCCAATAACTGCTTCTTTTATACTGCTAACAAGATTTGTCCGTATACTCCATATAGCATATAACCCGCCAACAAGCATTGTTCCAACACCAATGTACCTTACTTGCTCCCCCCATACAGTATAAAATCCGCCAAGAAGTGGACCAAGCTCAATAAATTCCGTTGCAGGTGGTGGTAATCCTCCGACTAATACAACTAATGGTGCGATAATAACCCAACCTAACAAACCGCCTACAAAAACATAAGAAGCAATACGTGGTCCAATAATCCATCCTACACCTAAAAGAGCAGGTGATGTTGTTACACCTCCATACATCCATCCATCTCTCGATTTCCCCAATATATCATATTTTCCAATGTTGCCTATATGTTCTATTGTTCCTCTGAAAACATTGAGAGATAATTCCCCAAACTTGTAAAGACCAGCTATTACAGCTCCTAAGACAAGCCAGATTCCACCAGTACTGCCATCTTCTTTTTTTTCTTCTGCTGTTTCTCCACCAACAGTTGTTGTAAGAACAGCTGCAACAGCAATACCTTCAGGAAACGGTAAATCTGTTTTTATAACCAGTGCACGTCGAAGGGGAACCATCCATAGTACACCAAGAATACCTCCAAGAAGAGCAATAATGGTTGTCTCTAGATAATGAATCTCTGTCCATACTCCAAGTAAAATTAGAGCAGGGATTGTAAAAATAGCTCCTGCTGCAACGCATTCCCCTGCTGAAGCACCCATTGTTGCAAGATTAACTTCAAGTATTGTTCCCTTAAATGGTTTGAGAATCGCAAGAGCCATGACTGCACCAGGGATAATTGCAGAAACAGTCATACCCGCATAAAGACCTAGATAGGCGTTTGCTGCTCCAAGTAAAATAGCTAGAAAAACACCAACTAACATTGCTTTTACCGTGAGTTCAGGGATGATTTTATTAGATGGTATAAAAGATTGGAAGTTTTCACGATCACTCATATTAATACATTATATAAATTTTATTATATTAAAACTTATTTATTTCCTATGATAATAAAAACCTGTAAAAGTTTTAATATACCTAACTTATTTAACTAATTAGTAAAATGGTGGGGCCTGGATCAGATGATTGAAAATCTTTCAGAAGAACTTGATGAGAAACTTAAGGAAAAAGATGCAATAATAGAAGAACTTGAGAGGAAATTAAGAGAGACTGAACAGAAACTCAATGAATTTAACAGAAATTTAGAGCAAAGAGTTATAGAAAGAACAGTTGAAGTTAATAGGCTTCTATTACATAAAACCAGATTTATTGATAATCTTAGCCATGATCTTGGAACACCTTTAACACCACTCATTACTCTTCTACCTGCGATAAAAAATGAGGTGAGTAATCCTAAGACAAAGGAATTAGTTGACACCTGTATACGTAATGCTGAATATATAAGACGTGTTGTTAATAACACTCGAAAATTAGCTGAGGTAAGCTCCACTGATTTTCTTTTGAAGAAGGAGAGCTTGTTTGACATTGTAAATGAGTTGCAAAAGAAATATGAGGTGATTTTTAATAGTTGTAATATTAAAGTTGAGAACAATATCTCCAAAGATGTATTTATCAAAACTGAAAAATCTAAATTAATGGACTTATTTGATCACATTTCTTCTAACGCGGTAAATAGTATGCCAGATGGAGGGGCATTAACTTTTGAATCGAAAACTATACAAAGGAACAACGAAACTTTTATTCAAATATCGGTTAGTGACACAGGTGTAGGCCTTATCAGAGAACAGACTGATCATTTATTTGATGAGTTTTACAAGGTTGATGATTCTAGACATAAGCTAGATTCAACAGGTTTAGGTCTTACTATTTGTAAGAACATAGTAGAAAAACATGGAGGTAAGATTTGGGCTGACAGCCATGGGGAAGGAACTGGTACAACCATCCATTTCACTCTTCCATCACCTGAAGTCGTATTCAGTAGAAGCTTTTAGTAAAAAAAGAAAGAGTTTATATAATAGGTCTTTATTTTGGCTGCTCAGGGAGAGGCAAGAATTATGTTCGAGAATAAAGAGCAGAAAGTAAATGAACACCGTTTTGGAAAATTAGAATTAGTGGATAAAGAGATTTTTTTTATTTCGTTTAATACAAGAGACAATTAAAAAATTGTTAATAAAAAATTTTGAATTGTATTAAAAATACCAAGTGCATCTAATCCAATTAGAATAACAAAGAATACGACTAGTACTAGAAGGATTTTAAGTGCAAATTTAATAAGTTTCCATGCAACAACCACAAGTATTATACCTATTAGAAAAACAGCCCAGAGGGGTAAATATACACCAAGTATTTCCATTTCAGCCACCCATATGATATATGAACAATATGTGTTATAACGTTTTGGAATAATATCCCAAAATATACTAAAACCTTAATTGTATTCTGTTTTTTGTGTATATCAAACATGAGTTTATAAAACCAAATTGTGTTGAACGTAGAGAATATCAGATAAACATAGCCAGTTCTGCTGCTAAGAGCAATACCTTGGTTGTTTTACCTACTGGCCTTGGAAAAACTGTTATTGCGTTAATGCTGATAGCAGAAGAGTTGGAAAAAGGTAATAAAAAAATACTGTTTTTAGCACCGACGAAACCATTAGTAAATCAGCATTCACATTTTCTTAAACAATTTCTTACTATTGAAGAGAGCTCTATTGTTGTTTTCACAGGAGAGATTGCCCCTGCAAAGCGAAAGGAGATGTGGGATAATAGCCAGATAATTGTTTCCACTCCTCAGGTTGTTGAAAATGATCTTTTATCTAAACGATTGAACTTAGAGGATGTTTCTTTTTTAATATTTGATGAGTCACATCATGCAGTCGGTGAATATGCTTATGTTTTTGTATCAGAGATGTATCAGAAACAACAGGAGAAGGATAGACTTGTGCTTGGTATGACTGCTTCTCCTGGAAATGATATTTCTAAGATCCTTGAAGTATGTAAAAACCTTGATATTGACAATATTGAGATTCGTACGAAATATGATCCTGATGTTAAACCATATGTTCATGATTTGAAGATGTCTTGGAAGGAGATAGATTTACCAAGTGATTTTGCGTATACTATGCAGCTTCTTAGGACGGCTTTATCTGAACGTTTAAAAAAATTGAAAAAAATAGGAGTCTTGGAAAGCTCATCTGTTTCTCTTATAAATCGTACTAAGCTTTTAGATGCTCAGAAAAAAATACAAAGTGAGATACGATCTAGGGTTAAACCTCCTAAGGTTTTATTCGATGCAGCTTCCACTCAGAATGAAGCAATGAAAATACATTATGCCTTGGAACTATTTCAAACACAAGGAGTAAACGCGTTTAAAAACTATTTTAAAAGAATAGGAAAGGAAGCAGTTTCAAAAGGTGGTAGTAAAGCCTCAAGAGTGATTATGTCCGATAGTAACATTTTGGAGGCTGTTGCCTATGCTAAATCTTTTGACATTGAGCATCCTAAGCTAGATGAAATCGTTAAAATTGTTAAACAGCAGTTAAACATGAAAACTGATTCAAAAATCATTATTTTTACTCATTATCGTGACACATCATCTTATGTGAAAGATTTATTGGAAAATGTGAAAGAAGCAAGACCTGCTAGATTCATCGGGCAAGCATGTAAAGATGAGGATAAGGGATTAACTCAAAAAGAACAAGCTGCAATGATTGAGAAATTCAAAAAAGGAGAGTATAATGTGTTAATAGCTACCTCAGTAGCAGAGGAAGGTCTTGACATACCATCAACTGATCTTGTAGTGTTTTATGAACCTGTTCCATCAGAAATAAGGCTTATCCAGAGGAGAGGGAGAACTGCTAGGAAGATGTCTGGGAAAGTAATTATACTAATAACTAAGGGTACTTCTGATGAAGGATATTATTGGTCTGCTAAAAGAAAAGAGAAACGTATGAGATCTGAACTTGAACTGATACGTTCAAAACTTGATAAAAAATTAGAAGATGCAGATTCATTCTATAAAAAACAAACAGCTGAGAAACCTGAGCAAAAAACTTTGAAAGATTATGGAAAAAAAGAAAAAAACCAAGTGAAAATAACGGTGGATCATCGAGAGTATCGTTCAAATGTGGTAAAAAATCTTGCTGCTAAAGGCATTTATGTGGAACCTGAACAATTAGATGTTGGAGATTATGTTTTATCATCTCGTATAGGTGTTGAAAGAAAAAATGTTGATGATTTTTTAGAATCTCTTGTAGGTGGCAAATTGTTTAGGCAGATAGCGCATCTCAGGGATGCATATTCCCGGCCTGTTCTTATTCTTGAAGGGGAAAACTTGTTGAGTAAACGTAATATTAGTCATAATGCAATTTTTGGTAGTTTGGCATCTATTAGTGTGGATTTTGGTGTTCCTGTGCTTACTACCAAAAATGCCTCGGAAACCGCTGATCTTCTGTATGTTATCGCTCGAAGGGAGCAACGTGATGGTAAAAAAACGGTTGCTATACGCGGGGAAAAAACTATGATGTCTTTAATGGAAAGGCAACAGTTTCTTGTTGAAGGTTTGCCGAATGTTTCAGCTGTTCTTGCAAAAAGGCTTTTAGCTCATTTTGGTAGTATACGTGACATTGCGAATGCTACTGAGGAGGAGCTTATAAACGTGAAAGGCGTAGGAAAAAATATTGCTTCTGATATTTTAAGGCTTTTAAATGCGAGATATCTTGAAAAATAATTTTTTCCCAAATATTTTTATTTGTGATGGTGTTACAGTGCTGAAACAAATGGGTAAGTGATGTCCTTATGGCAGCTGATGATAAGATTATGCAGGTTTGTGATGGTTTAGATATGCTTCATGAAGACAATTCGATTCCTAGGAATATTAGGAGAGGGGCTGAAGAAGTTAAGAATAGTTTACTTAATGAGTCTGATCCTTTAGATGTTAGGGTTGCTAGTGCTGCTTCTCGTCTTGATGAATTGGCTAATGATCCTAATATTCCATTACATGGTAGAACGTTGATTTGGAATATCATGAGTCGTTTAGAAGAGATTGCATAAGGTTTTATTCGTTTAATGCTGTAAAACGAAAGGTTTATTATGTTGAAAGGTTCAACTATATTGAAATTTAGGGGATTGTGTTTATGATTAGAATAGGACCAGCAGGTATACCTCTTTCTTGTAAGGGGCGGACGAATAAGGATGGGCTTGTGTATACAAGAGAATTTCTTGATTTAAATGCTATAGAGATTCAGTTTGTTCGTGGTTTGTATGTTATGAAGGATGAAGAAGCACAGTTTATGAAGGATTTTGCTGATATAAATGATGTTGAATTACATGTTCATGCTCCATATTATATCAATTTAGCAGGTAGTAATGAGGAGGTTGACTTAAGTTTAGAAAAGATTTTGTTTTCTGCGAGACTTGCTGATAAAATGGGGGCTAAAACCGTTGTTGTGCATCCGGGTTATTATGGCGAGCATAGCGCTAAAAAAACAATGAAAAAAATTGTTAAGAATGTAAAAAAACTTCAAAGTACTATCAAGAAAGAGAAGATTAAGGCAAAAATTGGTCTTGAAACAATGGGTAAACAAAAGGTTTTCGGGAGTCTTGATGAAATCATTGAGATCTGTCAGAATGTTAAAGATGTTTTTCCGGTTGTAGGTTTAGGTCATATTCATGCGCGGACTAATGGAGGTCTTAAGAAACGTGAGGATTTCGAAGAGATTTTTGAAAAACTTAAGCCTCTTAAATTGAAGGAGTATCTGATACATATGACTGGTGTGTTATATGAGAATGGTAATGAATATTATCATCTTCCAATTAAGAAAGGGGATATGCCTTTAGCACCGTTTATTGAGATCGTTCTTGATAACGACTATGATGTCACTTTTATTTCAGAGTCCCCTCTCCTTGAACATGATGCAGTTTATATTAGATTGCAGGTTGAAAAAGCTATTATGAAACGGACAGAAAGAGAAGAGGCGGACTACCGGGATCTCTCGGAGATTATATGAGTGAAGAAATGGTTTTCAATAAATCAATTGAGTATACTCAACGTAAAATAAAGGATATTTTGAGTCAAGTACCTCATGATGATGTTGAGAAAATTAAGGAGTTATTTTTTAATTCTAATCGTGTTTTTGTTTATGGCGCAGGGCGATCTGGACTTGTTGCTAAAGCTTTTGCAATAAGACTTGTACATCTTGGTTTTCAAACATTTGTCATTGGTGAAACCATTACCGGGCCTGTACAGAAAGGAGATCTTGTAATTATTGTCTCAGGATCAGGTGAGACCATCCCGGCAGTTATGACCGCAGAAATCACACGAAATCTTGGAGCAAAGGTTGTATCTATAACTGGTAAAAAGAAATCTGGGATTGCAAAATATGCAGATATAACATTGTTTATTTCTGCAGTGTGCAACGACATTGAAAGAAAAAAATATGCACCGCTTGGAACTCTTTTTGAGGCAAGTGTATGGATTTTACTTGATGGCATTATAGCTGATCTATTAGATAGTAAAAATGAAACAGAGGGAAACATGCGTTCCCGTCATGCTACTCTTGAGCAGTAAAAAAAGATTTATGAGTATATTTTTTTAAGAATTATTAGACCAATTGAGCAGCTGATGCTGAATATATTTGCAACAATTACTGCTATTGAATGTATTAATATTCCATAAATTAGCCAAAGTGTCATACCAATTGCTAGAACAATTGGCATAAAATATGATATATCATCTAGTTTTTTTGTTTTAAAACCCTTGATTAGTTGAGGTAGAAAACCAATAGATGTAATTAATGCCGCTGTTAAACCAATGAGTTCTACTGTTGTTGAATCCATAAAAACAAATCTCTCATCTCAAATTCAATATTAAGACTTTTCCAAAAAAATAATTAGCATATATCCCATTTTTGAAGATCGCATTTATATTTTTTAAAATTCAGGCAGATATCATCTCCTTGCTCATATCCTTCATGAAATCTTTTAATAATTCTAAAAGCATCAAGACTGTCTTTTGCCAAAAAAATATTATTTAGATCTTTTTTTTCTAAATATTTTTGATTTAGCGGATATTTTTCCACCCATTTGAGAAACTCAGCCCATATATCACCTAGTAATATTATTGGTATATTACAGATCTGTTTTACTTGAACAAGCTGCCAGGTGTATACAAATTCTAAAAGCGTTCCCACTCCACCAGGCGCAACAACTACAACATCAGAAAGGACCATGAATGTGTCAAGGCGGCCTGAAAAATGATGGAATTCTTTTTTGATATCAAGATGTCTGTTTGGTTTTTGTTCACGAGGAATTCTAATATTTAAGCCGATGGATTTTGTTTTATCACAAGTTTTTCGTCCATCAATATGACCTTTATTAGCCGCCTTCATTATACCTGGGCCACCGCCTGTTACAACATCAATGTTTTCTAATGCTATCATATGCGCCAGTTTGTAGATTTCTTGATATATAGGATCATATTCCCTTATTCGTGCTGAACCAAAAATTGCTACACGGAAATGTTTTTCATAAACTTCAATATCAGTTTTGTTTTGATCCATTATTTGTCCCATTCCACCTGGTTTTCATTTTTAACATTAGTTTTTTGTTTATAAAACTGTAGTAAAAATTAACGTTATGTTTTTGTATTAAATATCAATATTGCATATTCAAAGTATTTGGGCTCGTAGGGTAGCTTGGCATCCTTGTACCTTGGGGTGGTATAGACTTGAGTTCAAATCTCAGCGGGCCCATCAGTCATCAATAGGAGAGATTCTGCCAAGGGTGCTATCATTTTAAGATTGCTTGGATTTACAGGATCTTCAATACCCGGGTTTCGAACAGCTTGTTTTAGATCTTGCTCAACGGTATGTAGGTATCTTCCAGTGGTTTTAATTGAGGTATGACCTAGGATATCCTGTACTATTTTTATGTTCACACCAGCTCGTAACATATTAGTTGCTACATAATGTCTAAAACTATGAGGATGTATCTAATTTTTTCCTGCTTTTTTACCGATTTCTTTTACTATCCACTGGAGATAATTTGATGTCATCCGTCCTTTTTTTGTTGTAAAAACATAATGTTTTTAAAATTCTTGCTAATTATTGATCCGAACATATAACAATAGTTTCCTATGTTTCTATTAATTTAATCAACAATTTAGAATTACACTTTATAGATTTTAGTCTAATCAGGATGTTATGATTATATTGAGTAAATATCGATTCTGTTGATTATTCTGGAAAAATTAGGTAGAAGCATATGTATTTTTTCTAGTATGTTGTTCAACTTTTCTATAAGAATTGTTCTGAGATTTGTATTCTTGGACTTTCCTTTAATTATAAAAAATAGCCAGTTTATTTCTCCACCTGAAAAAACATAAGAAAGCTTACTAGATGTTTCTTTTAAAACACGCCCATCTTTTGAAACAGTGATAACACATCTATGCATACCATACCATTCATTTGGTGGAAATGAGTCTGCATCTGGATTAGGATCAGCATAGAAACTAAACTCTCCATCACTATTTGTCGTAATGGATTGTCCTCTGCAAGTCACTGTTGCACCGGCAAGACGAGCAGCATTTAATATTACAACACCACTTACTTTTATTTGATCTTTCCACGGTTCATCATTAACAAGCCAATCAATAAAATCTCCAATTCTAGACAGATAATCCACAATGGGTCGAAATTCTGCCCCAATAGCTTCTAATGTAATTTTTACCCACTCGATTAATAAAAGTGTTTCATCGGTAAATGCTTGCGTAAGGTTTGCCATTGTATCAAGGAATGCCTTGATATTTAAATTGAATAAGTCTTCAATCGACTGGGAAAAATAATACATAGATACAGAAATGATTATATTAACAATAGATACAAATCCTTTAGCAATCTCCAGATTTTTTAGGCCTTGTATAAAACCAACGATAAGGTTTACACCTTCAACAAATAATGAACCACCGTCAGTGAAAAACTGATATACCCATCCAAGTCTCGCCTTAATAAGTTCAATTATTTTGTTTACTAGATCTCCAAAAAGATTTTCGATTAAGCCACCATTTTTTACCCAATATCTATCAAGTAAATCATTTAATTCTCCTTTGGTTGTGACTTCATCTAATTCTATCTCTGGAATAGGTTGATAACCATATTTTTCCGATGCATCTGCAAGTTGAACGATGTCTACTTCCAAATAAGAACTAATTATTCCGTCTACAAGTTCATATGCATCGTCTTTATCTTCATCATCTTCAAAGTTAGTATCTATATAATTATATAATCCATTAAGTCCTTCTAAGGTTATAAAAAACTGTGGTGGGTCAACATTAGCAGATGAAATATTCTTCATTTTAGGCATATTAGCTGTTTTGGTAGCAGTTGTAACAGGAACCATCAGCATTATTAATGCTAAAAAACATGCGATAAAAACTTTTTTCATTTCTTTTTACCCCCTAATTCCTATCTGATATAATATTATTGTACTAACTGCTATATAATATTACTGAGTTAAACATCGTTGATTACCGATATTTTCTTGAATTCCTTATGTATAAATAACGTTACGTAATTTCAGTAGACATATACTACTTAACTTATTAACACTAATATACAATTTTGAAAAAAAAATAAAAAAAAAGAGAAATTTTGTAAAAAATATAAAAAAAGAAAAAACAATTAATATTTTTTCTAATCCTTTTTACTAAAATCTTCTTGGCTTACGCTTCTGATAACAGTCCCTACAATAAACTGGACGAGTACCATCTGGTTTAAAAGGAACCTCAGTTTCTTTGCCACATTCTGCACAAGTCACTTTGTGCATTTCCCGTGGCCCTCTATCATCATCTCTATACATTTCTATTTTCCTTCTTAAAAGCCCTTCTATATTTAATGAGCCTTCGTCTTAGGTCAATGTGTATTTGGTATATAACTATAACGTATGTTACGAAATCTAATTCTATAATCTGATAAAATAATATCTATCGAAAATATAATAGTTAAAATATAAAAAGAAATATGAAGCGGAAAATATGGTTTAAAAAAATTTACAATGGAAAAAGCAATACCTACGATCAAAAAATAAACAAGGAAACACTATACAGCAATAATATATCTGCTACCTCCACCACATCGCTATTTTATGTAATTTTTATAAATAGAATTCTCTTATAAGTTATTGAGATATCTATGCCCTGGATTAAAATTATCGACGAAAATGATGCATCTGAAACATTAAAAAGTTTATATGCAGAAATTAAAAAGAAACGTGGTAAATTGTCAAACATAATGAAGATTCAAAGTTTGAATCCAGATGCAATGAAAAAGCATATGGATCTGTATCTTACCATTATGTTTAGTTCATCAAAGCTGACACGTGAGGAACGTGAACTCATTGCTGTTGTTGTTTCTTCTGCTAATCACTGCAAATATTGTATCAATCATCATGGAGAAGCATTAGATCATTACTGGAAAAATAAAGAAAAGGTGAAAAAATTTACTCAAAACTATCGATCTATCACTCTTTCCAACAGAATTGATAAGATACTTGATTATGTTTATAAACTGACAAAGACTCCATCTGAATTAAGTAAGGCAGATGTTGATGTTTTAAAAAATCTAGGTATTTCAGATGAAGAAATTTTAAATATTAATCTAATCGCAGGTTATTTCAACTTCGTAAACCGTATTGCTTTAGGACTTGGTGTTGAATTTTCTGAAGATGAAACAAAAGGGTACAAATATTAACTAAATAAAATAATGTTCGTTCATGGAAATCGTACATTATAAAAACCTATTTTATTAAATAATTGAAGATTGTTGGATTAGATTTAATT
>JAUWGL010000130.1 GCA_030606465.1 Thermoplasmata archaeon
AGATTTTTTAGATCATCAGCACTTATTACGCCTTCTGATATAGCATAACCAACAACACCTGAGTTGAAATCTTCTTCTTTTATTTCTCTTTTCCATGTGCTTAACCAGTTTCCTATTCGTGCCATCTGTTGGGCATGCCAGAATGCTGTTCGTAAATTTGCTAGGTCTTTTTTGTCAAAATCTGGTGAAACCATGAGATCAATGCCGTTGAGTAAGAAAACAATCATGTTATGGCAATCATAGTTCTGCATCTCCTTTAAATTTATCATCTCAGGATTCTTATCGCAAAGAACATTGTATCTAACTGAATTCAATACCTGACTGAAATCATACCAGAAAATATCTTTAAACTCATTATATCTTGGATATTTACTAATAGTGTTTACAAAATGATTCCAAATATTCTTGAAAAACATGAGTTTTTCATCTTCAGCATCAATGTTTCCACTTGGGTTGTTTATAATATTTATTATGTTTTCCAATAGTTGTTCATCTTTGTAAAACTCGGAAATATCATCAAGTAAAGAAAAAGCCATTGTAAGAATGATTTTTGAATCTGTAATTGAATCAAAAAATGTATCATCAACAGTTGATAATGTTACTCCAGTTTCACCATATATGATACCTAGCCATTTCCATAAATATCCATCTCTATAACCAAAAACTTGGTTATATTCTTTGACAAAATTTTCTACGTCTTCTGATAATTTATAGTTTGATACTTTCTTTAATAGTTCATGTTTATCAAAATCACTGATTGTATTCATCTCAACAGGTTTAACAGATTTAACAGTTAATTGAGATTCATATGACCATCTTGGCGTATATTCCATATTTTGGTATTGAAAACCAACAGTATAGGAAGCTCCAAGGTTTGCTTCAGGATCATATTCGTTTATTTCATACATCTTTTCATCATCTCTAATTAAAGAATTTTAAAAACAAACATAAAGCCCCATTCCCAAAAAATCCTGCAAAATGCTAAAAACGGCAATTTTTTTTTATTTTTGTAGGAAAAATGCTATTTTAAGAACGGAAGAAAAACATCGTTCTCATAATAAATTACTTGCAATTTCCTCTAATCTGTGAGTCTCCTCTTTAGAGATGTTTTAACAACTGTGATAATAAATTATTGTTGATAAACCAATAAAAAACCTTGTTTTTCATCGTTTTCTTTAACCCAGCTAGCATCTCCATTAGTGTCATAATGAATGAAAACCTTATCAATGTATACTGGTTTAGATTTGTCAACATAAAACGGGTTATGTGCTAGTGTTTGTTCTGCTTGTTCTTTTTCAGTGTTTAACTCGTTTTTAACAGAGTCAATATCAGATTTGTTAATTGGATTAGACTTGTTACCGGATCTGCCATAATTGTTTTTAAGATATCTATGTAATTGCTTACCAGTATTCCAATCAGGATCATTAACACGTGGCCAGGGATGTATCAAAAAACGTTCCTTAACAGACAACTTGTTATCCCATGTTCCATCAGCATTTATTATGATATACTCAGTTGAAACACTAATATTATAATGATAATCTTTATCAGGAAAAAAATACATGGTTGTGTTATCAAAAAACCTTGTGTCCATACCTTCAACCATGATAGTAAAACCAGTGGTTATGTTTTTTAACTCAGCATTCCGCTGCCATTCACTATAATATAAGAATGAGAACACTGCTGCAAGGAGTATACCAGTAGCGATTATAAGACCAATCTGAGAAAGCGTAAGAGCCATAACGCCTTTGTCATCATTAATAAATTTTAACATAACTTTTACCACCTGATTCCAGCAGTTCAAGCCTTAGAGTATAGCTACCTGGAAAAAGCACTGCTATTTCATCTGTGGATTCACCTGAAAACCTGGCATTCGATGAAAAAGTCTTCATGGTTCCATCATCCATCACAAAATAGTAACTATTGCTCATGTCTTCATTAAGAGAAAGATCTGATGGCTTACTAGTTCCATCCCGGGGTAGACTACCAAAAACCACGAAACTCATTGAATCCGGGAAATCCACATGTATGGTGACCAGTGTTCCCTCATCGGCATATTCAAACATGTTTTCTGCTTCAGCTGTTATCTTCTCGATCTCAGCTCTAACAATACCGACCTGTGCATCCTTATGCATGTTATAAACTGAAAGAGCAAAAGCAGCAAAAACAATAGAACCCACAATAATAGCTACCAGTAGATAAACCGGTAAACCAATAACTGCTTCATCATTTATGTTTAACATAATCCTAATACTATTTTTTTTACAAACCTATTGTTTTAACCTCTTACCACTGCGATCATATCTGATTGTGAAAACCTTTCATAACATGCACCTGCTTTCACTGTGACATCAAGAAAACCTTGTATCCTCCCTGGTTCAAGCCTGACCATTATCTGAACCGTTGTATCACCATATTCATCAGTCCTACCAGATCCTGCACCACCAAGTCCATCAATTATTACATTAGCACTTTTAACAGGATTACCACTACTATCAGTAACATGAACATCAATATCAAAAGTAGCCTCATCACCTGTGGTGATCTCATTCACTATTGGTTCAACAACAACAATCATTTTATCAGGAAACAAACAAGGATTCAAAATAAATGCCAAAATCGCAATAAGAGCCACAACTCCAATAATAAGAATAACAGTTAGCCGCATCGGCAGACCAAGAACAGCTCTCTCATTTCTAATAAAAAAACCAAAATTTTTAGATAAATAAGAAAGCCAATGCATCATCAGACATCACTGCTGTTCGTATAACGTCTCCCTAAAAGAGGCATGTGTTAACCTATCATTAGCCTTAACAGTCCTTACTGATTTCAACAAAGCCGCTGCAATAAAAACAACACCAACCACTGCTAAAAAACCTGGAGATACAAGAACACTTTGCATATCTATCATTACAAAGAAAGCAGCAATAATAGCAATACCACCAGCGATAACACCAGCAATCTCAATAGGAACCTCTATCCTACCCAGCTTCATAGTTGAAGGAGCATGATTTTCAATTTTCCTAACACGCTCTTCAACATCTTTAAAAAACCGTTCTTCGAATTCCTGTGTTTTATTGATTTCTTCCTTAACCTTATCTAAGGAATCATTCAGATCATCGGCTTGCTCTTTAAACAAAGAAATCTCGTTCTGCTGAGACACAAGTTCACCATGTATAATAGCAAGCTCATTACCAAGAATTTTCGTTACTTCCTCAAAATCCTTATCATCAATACTTTGTATGTCTGCTAGGGCTTTAGATATAGAACTACCTATCGGTGCTTCAACTGCTACTAAATTATTATCTGAACCTGCTCCTCGCGATATTCTTTTTTCAACAGCAGACAGCCGACTGCTTATACTATTAGCAGATTGCTCGATT
>JAUWGL010000058.1 GCA_030606465.1 Thermoplasmata archaeon
TTTATTTTATTGTTGCAATATTTTCTCATTGAACAACCTTTGCATCTGTATAAATCATTATGGTTTCTTGTTATTTCATTGGTTTTGAGTAAATATCTCATTTTTTTTACAGTGTTTTCAAGTTCAAATCTTATCTTTGGATTAAATGGTATTTTATACTGTGTTTGATTGTTGTATACGAGTATCCCATATGGAACAAAAATCTCATAGTTTTCCTCTAATAAATGACAGTATGCTGCAAGTTGAAATACATGATTTTTTCGTGGGCTATTGCAATCTCCGGTTTTCAATTCTACAGGAATATATCTATCCTTTTTTTGTATGATATAATCAGGTTTACCAGATATTCTGTATTTTTTTGAAAAAAATGGTTTTGCTGGTTTATTAAGATCTGAATAGGTTATCCTGCCTTGTTGGATTTTATGTTTATTTTTTAATCTGTTAACCTCTTTGTTAACCCTTTTTGATATTGATATAAAAATAATACTGCTGATAAATAGTATTATACAAATTATGAGATAGTAATCTATAAAATCACCTCAAATATAAAAATTAAAACAGCAGATATCAACAGTAAATAACCAACTAAAGTAAATATCTTTGATTTTCTGGTTTCACTCTGTGTTTTGGCTATAATTTCACCTAGTTTCTCATGTTTTTTTGTACCCAATTCTAGAAACGCTGATTCTGGTCTGTACCCACATTTTTGAAGATACCATGCCATAGAACAAAAATAATACTGTCCTATCTCAGATGCACTGATAACATCATGATTTTTCAACTTTTTTAGATTAGCTTTAATCATCCAAAAGATAACAAATGTTATAACTATTTATTCTTTGTTTAGGGTTGATTGAAAGTAAAACCAAAAACCCTCCTTTGAGATTTTTTCATGGAAAAGACATAATAAACATATCCTAATTACCGAAATGTGAATAAAAATGCCTGAGAACCTTAATGAATTCATCCGTGAGTTATCGGAAATATATGACAGAGATAGTAACGATACATATATCAGTATTTATCTAAACAAGGATGCTAACAAAAAATTTATCGAACGACGAATTAAAGCCTGCGAATCTATTTTACAAGGAGAAGAACTAAAAAATTTTACAAACTCAATGAAAGATATCGAAGATGTTATCAAAAAAAACAAAGGAAACAATATAGCTATTTTTACATCCCATAAACACAATTTTCTAAAATATCTCTCTTTAAATGTAAAAATTAAAAACTTGCTAATTGTTGATTCATCTCCATATTTACGTCCATTAGCACGTATACATGATGAATGGGAGTCATTCACCTTACTTTTAGTTAATTCAAATTACGCAAAAATATTCTCCATATCCATGGGTCAAGTAGAAAATACAAAAAAACTTTCAGCAGACATAATGAATAAACATAAAAAAGGCGGATTCTCTCAAGCTCGTTTTAACCGACTTAGAAAAGGCGCTATACATGAATTTTTATCAGAAGTGATAGAAGCACTTCAAAAACGAGCAGATGAACGCATCATCATCGCAGGACCAGGACAAGCCAAACTGCAACTTAAAAGCATGCTTCCAAAAAACCTAGAGGACCATCTTGTTGAAACTATCGACGTGAACATTGATGATGAAAAAGAACTCCTAAAAGAATCAATCCATCTAGTTTCAGAAAAAGAGAAACAAAAAAGCCATGAAGCAGTCCAACACCTTAAACAAGAAATATTAAAAGATGGACTAGCAGCCTATGGAATCGAAGAAACTAGGGATGCTGTAAAAAACGGACAAGTAGAGCTATTAATCATAGAAAAAGATTGCAAATTACCTGGATGGATATGTGAACATTGTCAACTAGTAAAACAAGGAACCAATGAAACATGTCCATATTGTGGTAAAAAAACATCAAAAGTAGACATCTTAGAAGAAATACTAGAGTTCGCTGAAAGAACAGATGCAGAAATAGAATTCACTGATGATGAAGAAATAGCAAAACTTGGTCATATAGGAGCAATTCTAAGATTTAAATAGGATCTCTGGGTCTTCTTTCAAACTCTTCTTCATCAATTGGACAATAATTCCCTCTTTCAATCCTTTCTCCATAATTTGTATTATATTTTTTTCCTCCAAATGCTCTTCTTAGACTAGATTTGGACGATAATGCAGGAGGTGTCATAGCTGTTAGCCCAAGTTTACAAAGGAAATAACCAGCTAAAAGAAGTAAAAATGCTATTGATAACCAGACCATTAAGTTAAACATAGGATACATGTCTTCCATTGTGTTTTCCATAGACATATTACTGTTATTACCATCGATAGTTGGCATGCTAAAGCTTATCTGCCCACCATTTTCAGTTTTAAATATTTCAAAGGGAACGTTTCCAGCACCTACAAACACAAACATAATTGAACCTATGACATATGCTATTAGAATAATTCCAACAGTGAATAAAACATAACCTAATTTCTTCTTAGCATCAGCTTTAGCATCCATCCTTGAATCAATTAACTGAATCTTATTCAAATTATGTGAACATTACTCTTCCTTTTTTAAAAATCAACTCACATAACATATTTAAAACCATAAAAGATGAAGGCTTAACTGGGAATTACTTATGAATAATATGCTTGGTATCCGAAGAGAAGATAAAAACAAATGGGAAAAACGAGTACCTTTAACCCCAAATTATTTAAAAGAATTAAAAGACAAACACGGTATTGAAGTAATAGTTCAACCTTCACTTATAAGAGTTTTTTTAAATGAAGAATATGAAAAAACCGGGGCGACAATAAAAGAAGATTTATCAGATTGCCCTGTGGTTTTTGCCATTAAAGAAATACCTATAGATTTTTTTAAACCACAGAATACCTATGTCTTTTTTTCTCATACTATTAAAGGTCAGAAATACAACATGCCAATGTTAAAGAAGATGATGGAACTTAAATGCACATTAATTGATTATGAAAAAATTGCTGATGAAAAAAATCGTCGTTTAGTCTTTTTTGGTAGATATGCTGGTCTAGCTGGGATGATTGATACACTTTGGGCTTTTGGTCAGAGAATGAAATGGAAAGGAATAAGGATGCCTTTTAGTGAGGTTAAACGTGTAATTGATTACAAGGATCTTGGTGAAATAAAGGAACATTTTAAACAAATTGGGAAAAAGATTGAGTTGAATGGTTTATCTGAACCAATTACTCCTTTTGTGGTTGGATTTGCAGGTTATGGTAATGTTTCTAATGGTGCTCAAGAAATTCTTGATATTCTGCCCGTAAAAGAAGTGGGACCATGGCAGCTTGAGGCTGTTTATGGGAATCCTTCAAACAATGTTGTGTATAAAGTGGTTTTCAAAGAAAAAGACATGGTAGAGCCAATTTCAGTTGAGAAAGAATTTGATCTTCAGGATTATTATGATAATCCTCATTTATATCGTTCTATTTTTCAGCGGTATATTCGTCGTTTAACTATTCTTATGAATTGTATATATTGGGATAATTGCTATCCACGTCTTATAACAAAAAAACAATTAGAGGAAATTTATACGGGTGTGCAGAAGTTACAGGTAGTTGGAGATATAAGTGTTGATATTAATGGTGCAATTGAGTTTACCGAAAAATCTACTAACCCCGGGGATCCTGTATTTGTTTATAACCCTGTGAGAGATGATATTATAGGAGGTTGTAATGGTGAAGGTGTTGCTGTTATGGCAGTTGACACACTCCCTTGTGAGCTGCCACGTGAGTCTTCACAAGCTTTTGGTGAATCTTTAATGCCTTTTATCCCGAGTATTGTAAAAGCTGATTATTCTGTCAACTTTGAAATGCTAAATCTTCCACCTGAGATTAAAAAAGCGGTTATTTTGCATCATGGGAAATTAACACCAGATTATGAGTACGTCAACAAATATTTATAGACATTTTCTTTACGCTGCTTGGAAACTCTTACTGTATGATGGTGAATGAAAATGACAAAGAATATATTAGTACTTGGTGCTGGGCTGGTTTCTAGACCGATGATTAGATATCTTTTGGATCAGCCAAATTTTTTTGTTACAATGGCAAGTAGGACTGTTAGTAAGGCCAAAAAAATTATTGCGCGTCATCCTAGTGGTAAAGCACTTGGGTTAAATGTTAAGGATGATGAAAAATTAGAAAAACTTGTTTCTGAGTCTGATCTTGCTGTTAGTCTTTTACCATATACTTATCATGTTAAGGTTGCAGAGTTTTGTATCAAACATAAGAAACAGATGGTTACAACTTCCTATGTTAGTGAGGAGATGAAGGCACTTGATAAAAAAGCAAAGGATGCAGGGGTTCTTATTCTCAATGAATGTGGTCTTGATCCCGGTATTGATCATATGTCTGCGATGAGAATTATTCATGATGTTGAAGAAAAAGGTGGAAAGGTTGTAAGTTTCCGGTCTACAACTGGTGCTCTTCCATCACATGAGGCAAATAATAACCCTTTTGGTTATAAGTTTTCATGGGCGCCACGTGGAGTTCTTCTTGCTTCAAAAAATCCCTCTAAATGGTTGCAAGATGGAAAAATTGTTTCATATCCTGGTGAACAACTTTTTGAGAACTACACAATTCAAGATGTTCCTAATGTTGGATCATTTGAAAATTATCCTAATAGGAATTCTGTTCCATACAAAGACATCTATGGACTTAAGGATGCACATACTGTGTATCGTGGTACTTTCCGAATGACTGGCTGGTGCGAAACAATGAGGAAAATAGTGTCACTCGGCTGGCTTAATGAAGAATCAGTCAAACATTTTTCTGGTAAAACATATGGTGATCTGACAAGGCATCTAATTGGTGCTGGTGCCAAGGAGGAACTTGTGAAAGCAACTGCAAAATATCTGGGACTCAAAACATATTCTACAGTTATAAAAAGACTTGAATGGCTAGGTCTTTTAAGTGATGAACCTTTGCCTGAAGATCGTGACAACCCATTAGATTATCTCAATGTGTTAACATTAAGTAAGATGTCTCTTAGCAAAGGTGAGAGGGACATGATAGTTATGCATCATGAGTTTGTTGCGGAATATCCCTCTAAAAAGGAGTATATCACATCAACATTACTTGACTATGGTATTCCTAATGGTGATTCTGCTATTGCACGTACTGTTGCGCTTCCTGCAGCTATTGCTGTAAAAATGATATTGCATGGCGAGATCAATATAAACGGTGTTTATATCCCAGTTATCCCTGAGATTTATAATCCGATTTTAGATGAACTAGAAACAATGAATATAAAATTTGATGAAAGAACAGAGATCTTGAAATATTGATGTTCTTATTTTCTGATCATTAAAACCTCATTTTTCCAACTATGGTAATTCTGGGGCCATGAAAGAGATTTATCCTTTTCATGGTTTTCGTGTTGCGTTCTATTTTTTTGTTAATTTTTTGTTTTTGTAAGGAGTAATTGTTTGGAAATTTCCGAACGTTTTCCGATTATATATAAACTATGATGGACATAGTTCTAGATATAAGTTAAATTGATGTGATAATATGAGAAGAAAAAGTTTGAAATTAAGCGGAATGATGCTTTCTAGTGTAATAGTAATTGTGAGTTTTGTTTATGCCGTAAACATACAGCCAGCTGTAATTGGTGATACAGATGATTTTTCATCTGTTTTTGGCATTCCATTGATAACTGATGATTCGAATGGTGTTACATTATATCATAATTTGAATAATTTCAGGTCTTATGGTAATTTTACTGATTTTCTAAGAAGTGATTCTAGAGTTAATCTTAGATCAGGATGGAGTAGTTCTATGATGTGGGGTAGTGCTCCTAGATCTGTTTTTGCAGAAGAAAATTTGATGTCTTCAGCTGTTTCTATTGATATGGCTGGTGGTGATCTTGTTGATTATTCTCAGACTAATGTTCAGGTTACTGGTGTTGATGAGCCAGATATTGTGAAAACAGATGGTGAATTTTTGTATATTGTATCTGATAACAAAGTAATTATTGTTAAGGCGACACCCGCTGAAGATGCAGATATTGTATGT
>JAUWGL010000101.1 GCA_030606465.1 Thermoplasmata archaeon
TTTATTTATTGGGCAAAGGAAAATTGGGATATTAAATATGTGCTGTTAGTTGGTGGTAGACAAAGACAAATTTTCAGATGGCATGTTCCTGTTCGTTATTCAAATTTAGATGATGAACCTTGGGGTGATCCTAACTGGGAGACAAGCTATCTCAGTGATCTTTATTTTGCTGATATTTATAGATACAATGAAACAAAGATGGATTATGAATTTGAGGATTGGGATTCCAATTATAATAATGTGTTTGCAGAGTGGACATTTAAATGGGTCTATAATGAAACCTATGATTATTGGAAACCTGTTGTAGATAAAAAGGATGTTTTAGATCTTGATCCTGATGTTTATGTCGGACGCCTTGCATGTCGGGATAAATCTGAGGTGTCTACAGTTGTTAATAAAATAATTAATTATGAAAAAAGCCTATGTGATCCTTCATGGTTTAAAAGGATGATACTTGTTGGAGGAGATACTTTTCCAGGGGATAATGATCCTTATTATGAAGGTGAGATGGAGACTGATTTTGCGGCATCATTTATGAAACCATTAGGTTTCACTCTTAAAGAATTGTGGACTTCTAATGGAAATTTTAATGGTGTTAGAGATGTTATAAAAGCAATAAACCGGGGTGCTGGGTTTATCTTTTTTGCTGGTCATGGGAGTCCTCGTGACTGGGGGACACATCCTCCTAATTCTGATTATGCGACATGGGTTGATGGGTTATATACTTCTAATATGAAATGGTTATGGAATGGCAGGAAGCTTCCTATTGTAGTGGTTGGCGGATGTCATAACAGTCAGTTTGATGTCACCATGCTGAATATGCTTAAAGGAATTAAAGAATATGGTCGACAATATTTCTCTTGGAATCAAACTAGGGATTGTTTTTGGAAATGGGAATGGATTCCCAGGTGCTGGAGTTGGAATCTTGTTCGTCAGAAACATGGTGGATCTATAGCTACTATAGGAAACACAGGTCTTGGCTGGGGTATACCTGGACGAAACAGTATGTATTCTATGGATGGTTATATTACAACTCATTTCTTTCAAGTATATGCAAGTCTTTCAGGAAAAGGAAACCATAGTCTAGGAGAAATCCATAGTCAAACAATTTCAGATTATATAGAAGTGTTCCCTACAAATAATGATCCAAAAGATCGTAAAACTGTTGAAGAATGGGTACTCCTTGGTGACCCAAGTCTGAGAATTGGTGGATACCCGCAGTAAAAAATCCATATTTTTTTAACAAAATAGGTTTATTTTTCTAGTTAAAGATACCATGCTTTAAAGAGGATCACAATCAGCAATACCATACCTACCATTACTGCAATAATGATAATAAACCATGGTAGCCCTTCTTCATCCTCATCATTTTTACCATTTTCTTCATCACTACCACTTGTATTGCCATCATTACCATTGCCACCTCCAGTTGCAACAGTAATATATGCATAAGTTGTTTCACTTGTTTGACTACCATGACTATCAGTCACAGTTAAAGTAACAATAAAATTCCCTTCAGATGTATAAGTATGTCCATGGGATTCACCATTTCCATTACATCCATCACCAAAAGTCCATTCATAGGAGGAAATGCTATCATCTATATCAGAGTCATAGCTACCAGAGGCATCAAAAGTTATTGAAACATTTGTATAACCCGTATAAGGTCCACCAGCATCAGCAACGGGTGGTTGATTTCCGGGTGATGAATCTTCAATAATTTCAATAGAAGCTGACTGTTCTGATGACCATTCTCCATCGTTATCTTGTACTTTGAAATAGATAGTATGAGTTCCAACAGATAAATCAGATTTTGAAAATGTTGACTCGCTGCTTATAACTCCATCTTTACTCGAACGCCAACTAAATGTTTCAACAGTGCCATCTGTATCCTGTCCAAGACCATGGAAATATACTGATTCTCCATAAGTGGCAGCAGTAGGGCTTATTGTTACAATTGTTGCTGTTGGTTTTTGATTCTGGCTGCTTTGTGCTTCTATAACAAGCGTGCTATCAGCATAAGCAAATGCTGACCAGTTACTTGCATCATCTTGTACCCTAAAACTAATAGTATGTATACCAACTGATAATCCTGAATAACTTGGATCTTCTTGTGACGCAAATTTTCCATCTAAGTTGGATATCCATTCCCAGTTAATTATAGAGCCATCATCGGTCCCATGACCATTGAAACTTACAGTTTGTCCTTCTGTTGCTGGATTTGGCGTTATCGAAATTATACTTGCAACAGGTTCCTGATTCAAAAAAATACCAAGAGGGTAATTATCTTGACTGTTGCCATCTATAACATATGGGCTATCTCCTATGTCATCATCATTGTCGTCATAATCATTGTAATCATTCCAATAATTACCTTGATTATTATAATCCCAGCTGTTAGAGCTAAGATCTCTTGCGTTGCTTAACATGTTATCTGATAAATGATTAAGATAAATACCATTATTATTAGAAGATGAAGAAAGTGAAACCCCATAGGCATTATTGTTTTGAATATAATTATTTTTTATAGTATTACTATCAGAATTTGATAAATAAACCCCTACATTGTTATCTTCAATAGTGTTATCTTTAATTATGTTGCTATTTGAACCAACTAAATGAACACAATTTCCTCCGTTTTTAATAATACTGTTTGAAATTTCACAATTTGTCACAGAATTTAAGTAAACACAGGCAAAGCTTCCTCCATCGCTTTTTATAGTAAAACCTGAAATCACTACATTACTTGCTGTGACTGTAATACTATAATCTCCACCTCCTTGCATACTTGTACTTTCGCTTCCTTCTCCAGTTAATGTAATTGTTTTGTTTATCACAATATTTTCGTTATATGTACCACTATGAACATAAACTGTATCACTTTCATTTGCACCATTGATCGCTGCTTGAATTGTTGAATAAGTCTGCCCACTACCAACATGAAGAGTATCACCAGCTGCATCACATGTTTCAACTGGTAAAAACACTGTAAAAACACTAAGAAACATAATTCCCATTATTAGGGCTAATATTGTATTTCTTATCCTTGCCATCCGTATCGTGTTAATTTCTATCATAATCAGTATATAAACCTATGGCGTTAAAATGTCAAAATGGAAAAAAATACATCCTAAGAACTCATTGTTTTTTTATAAAATCCAAAAGAGGAGGTAAACGCCCCGGCCGGAATTTGAATCCGAGTCCCTAGCTCGACAGGCTAGGATGATAGGCCACTACACTACCAGGGCATCTTATCACTTATTATTGCAATGGGGTAAAATAAAACCCTTTCTTTAATCTTTTGCCGGTTTGTTTAAATATATTTTTTTAAAATAGAATGTTTCTTGATTGTTTTGTTTTATCTTTCTGTATCAAAAAAATCGTATTCATCTATTTCAGATTGAATTATATCGTATTCGTCTTCAAGATTTTGAAGCTGCCCGTATGTTTCATTAAATAACTCTAAAATATCTGTTACATTTTCTAAATAAATAACAGTTTCATTTTCTAAATCAAAGAACAGGTTTTCAGTTAATATTTTAAGATAATATGTAGCATAATAGTTTAACTGGCTTAAATTTGAGCCAGAAGAGGTTAATCTTACATATATATCTAAAATCTCAATGTATTTTTGATTTTTTGTATAAGATTTTATTTCTATAAAATTATCTTTTGCTTGATCAAAATTATCACAAGAGTCATTATAATGTGGCATAGCGTCTGTACAATTATCAGTACCTCTTATTTTATACAATTCAAAATATGTAATATTTTTTTCATAAAGTGCACTTTGATACCATAAAAATGCTAATTTAAAATTATAATCACCATCTGCTCTATCTTCTCTTGCCTGATCGAGATCTACTGTTGCTCTAATAAAATTACTAGTAAACTTTTCATTATCACTTTCTATTTGTAAAATTTCTACGTTATGTTCTGTCTCCAAATCATCAATTGTAGATCGATTAACAATATCAGCAATAAAAAAAGTAATAAAAGTTGCTCCTATCATAATTGCTAATAACATGATAAACATGTTTCTATCAAACAATCTTGCCATATCCTTTCTCACCACTCTGTTTTATATAATTCCAAATACAATGTTCAAATATAATTATTGGGTTAATCCAATCTTATGTTCATCCCAGAAAAACATTGGACAAGCGACAGG
>JAUWGL010000004.1 GCA_030606465.1 Thermoplasmata archaeon
TTATTAGGTATATAAAGTTAATGATATCATGAGGCGTACAAAAGTAGTAAACGACTCTACTGATCTAATCCCGCTCCTAAGGGCTTTTGATAATAATACAAAGAAAGAAGTTTTCAATGAACTTCTATTAGATTGGAAACCTCTCAGTGAAATTAAAGAAAAATATGGAGATGAAGGAGAAGGTGCTCTTGAGTACTTTGATAGGATGAAACTTGTAGAGACAAAATGGACTACATCAGAAGATGGCATTGATGGTAGACCACAAAAAAAATATCGTTCTTATTACTCTGCATTTAATATCAATATTTCCTGCCCTGTTAATGAGATAAGTGAGATTTTTACTGTGGCATCTCTTAATGTAAAAGAATTCGAAGGACTTGAAAATAGAATATTTGATTTTGTTGGCAATGATGGAAAATTCGGAAACATGGTAGCAGAAAACTTCCGTCTTTCCAACCTAGCTTTAAAAGGTCTTGTAAAACGTTCTAACAAGTTTTGCTATAAAGGTTTGAAACTCAGCAGAAAAGACTAAACCTTCTTTTTGTAATAATTTATTTAGCATTGTTTTTTTAAAGAAAACCTGCATTCCTATTTCCAATTATGCATTATGAAATAATCATTCAAGCTCTTTGGATTATAATTCCAGCGTATATTGCCAATGCAAGTGCGCTTCTTGTTGGCGGTGGTACACCTATTGATTTCGGTAAAAAATGGAAGGATGGCAGACGTATCCTCGGTGATGGTAAAACCTGGAATGGTCTTTTTGTTGGTGCTTTTTTTGGTATTACCAGTGGTTTCGGTATTACCATTGTTGCTATTTATGCTAATAATAGTAATGAGTTTGCTTTTCTTGGTTTAAACGATTTCGGCCGTTTTCCGCTGATGATTCCTATTGTTTCCTCTATTTGTTTTGGTGCTCTTATCGGTGACATAATTGAAAGTTTTTTAAAAAGACGAGCAGGAAAAAACCGTGGTGAGAATTGGATACCATTTGATCAACTTGATTTCATACTAGGCGTTTTGTTTTTTAGTTTTCTTATGGCAGGTTTACTGCATATCTTAGGTTTTTCAGAGTATAACTGGTTTTTAAAAAGTTTTTCAATTTGGCATATATTAACTCTTTTAATTATCACACCGTTTTTTCATTTATTTGCAAATTTTGTTCATAAAAAAACTAAAACCTAACGTTCTTTGATAAAAACAAAGTATATAAGACACGTTGGCCTTTTAAAAATGGAGAGTACAAAAATGTCCAAAGACGCTGACGCATCAATGAATGAGGAACTAAAAAAATGGTTAGAAGAAACTAAGGAAGAAATAAAAACCTCTGGAAAAAAAGAGGATTTTTTCAGGAAGAAACCATCTGGTATGTGTCAGATTTGTGGTGAAAAAACTGCTGAGGCAGTGTGTCTAAAATGTGGCAGATCTGTTTGTAAATCATGTTATTTTAAAATCATTGGTGTTTGCAAAAAATGTGTACCAAAAGACATCGCTGGGAAATGGGATGGTTCACGCCCCAACTGGGAGAAAAAACTAGGCGTGGAATGGGTGGACTAATTATTTTTTTGTTATAAATATTTTATAACATCCTAGTTATTGTTTAACAATGAGATTATTTTTTAGGAATATTAAAAAATAATTTATAATTTTTGATTTTTTTCTCTTTTTATCCGCTCTCCCTCAAGATACAATGCCATCATTGACCGTGCCGTCCGCCATGAACTTGGATAGATGGGTACTCCTGCTGATTTAAGATCCCAAACCAAGTCTTCGAATTCTTTACCGCCAACCCATGTTGCAAGTATTGGTTTATTAAACTCCTCATGAAGTTTTTGTTCACGTACCATTTTCAGAATAGCACCAGTAAACTCCCGTGGCCGGGCATACCCTCCATGTACTGATGCAACAATGACACCATCAATATCTGGATCTTCTAATAACACTCGAGTTGTTGCTTCATACCGGAAAAACCCTGCATCACCTATCAGATCAACTGGATTGTTTGGTTTGATAATATCCGGAAGTATTTCATCGATTTTTTTATAAGTCTTAGATGAAAGCTTTGGAATAACAAGACCATTTTCTTCACATGCATCTGTTAGAAGAATACCAAGACCACCACCATTTGTAATTATGCCAATCCGGTTACCCTGTGCAGGTGGCTGACCAGCAAGCGCCCGTGCTCTGTCAAAAAGTTCAATAATATCGCGACATCGGATTCCTCCTGCTTGTCTAATTGCTGCACCATAGATTTTATCACTACCCGCCATAGAACCAGTATGTGAAGCAGTTGCTCTAGCACCAGATTTACTTCGTCCTGCTTTCACTACCAGAACAGGTTTATTACAAGCCTTTATACTATTCATAAAAGCCCTGCCATCTTTCACACTTTCAATATATAAACCTATAACCTTTGTCTCGGGATCCTGAGCAAAATAATCAATAAGATCATCGTCATTGATATCTATTTTGTTTCCAACACCTATTATTTTTGAAACACCCACAAACTCATTATTAGCAAGATAAATCATACCAATTCCCAGTGCACCACTCTGACTAATCAATGCCAGATTTCCCTTCCGAGGCACTCCAAAAACAAAGGATGCATCAAGCCCATCGGAAGCATTTTTGTAACCCATTACATTTGGTCCAAGTACACACATATTTGATTTTTCTATGATTCTTCTCAACTCATTTTCTAGTTCATGATTTCCTGCCTCGCTGAAACCAGATGAAATAATAATCACATTTTTCACATTCTTCTGCACACAATCCTTTAAAATCGGTGGGACAATAGCAGCTGGAACGGAGATTAAAACAAGATCGATACTACCTGGTACATATGTTAGTTTTTTATAGCATTTAAGACCAAGGATTTCGCTTTCCTTTGGATTAATAGGATAGATATCGCATTCGTAATCAGAGATAAGAATATTTTTCAAAGCAGCATGACCAATTTTCCTGGAATCTCTTGAAGCACCTACAACAGCTATACTTCTAGGCTTGAAAAACGTCTCAAGATTCCTATTCATATAATTATTCCCCATATAATTTGATAAATGAATAATTCAGACATTGAAAACACTTACTTAAACGTAGTGCACATCAATAGTTACTGTATTTATTAAAAAAACAAAGGTTAACTCTTAATTTTTCTTTTCGTATGCCTTGTTATAAAATCTAATACTATAAACCAAAAAAGAGTTACTAAAAGAAAACTACCACCCCAAGATAAAACACCCATGGGCGTGACCATTCCTGTAAAAACCTCATCACCAAATGACCAATACTGTTCTATAATAGCACACAAAGTCATAATACATGTAATTAATACTGCAAATACAGGTATTTTTCAATCAATTTTCATGAAATCCAAAAATCTCCCCACTATATATTAGTATTATTGGAAGATTTTGAAACAAAAACACTAATTCACTCTTCTGGTAAATATTGTTTCATTATTTCAATGATCTCTGAACTACTCCTTGCTTTTCTATACTCATCAAGCGGTTCTTTATTTAACTCAAGAAACTGTGGACTCCATTTGTAGAGATTCAAAATTTCTTTAGCTTTATCAACATCATCTAAAATATAGAGCGCAGTAGCAAATGCTTCCAAGGTTGTCAGCTTAAAAGGTTTACCATAGTTCACAGGATTCGTTGCAATAACAAATGGAAGCGCCCTAGATTTACATCTTTTATCCAAGTAATCAAAACTATTCTCAGCGTTTTTCCAAGAGCAATCAACAGCAAGAATACCATGTTTCTCTGCAAAAGCTTTGTCTTCTTTTGAAAGACTTTTCTCAGCAAAAGGATTCAAAAGAACAGCATCCCTCGGTGTTTTACGTATATTAGTCTCAAGACGAACAAAACCAAACCTAGCTAGTTTCCTTGCACTACATTTCTTAGGATCATCCTCATCCGCATGATAAACAAACAATTTCATTTTTCACCCAATCCTTATATCAAAAACATAATGACTAACACCAGGCGCATAAGACTTCACATGTTTACATTTCAAAAGCTCAGCTTTTCTCCTATATTTTTCAACAATCTTATCAACCTGCTGTAACACACTATCAGGCACAACATCATCTGAAAAAACATCATGATAATGAACAATACCTGCATGGTTTTTCAAACACTCAACAGCAGTAGGTAAAAAACTATATGTATTACCAAAATAACCTAAAAGCACTCTATCAGCAACATTTTTAGGAGCAACCTTCCTATTGTCCCCTCTTAACGGTTCTACGACATCTGTCACATTATTTAACACAATATTCTGACAAAGATAATCAAACGCAACTGGGTTTATTTCACAAGCAAAAATCCTTTTTGGTCTACTATGAACAGCCATCGGCAAGGTAAAATACCCAATACCTGCAAACAAATCAACCACAACCTCCTCATTGTTTGAAACATTTGCCATACGCCGCCGTTCATCCATATTACCAGAAGAAAACATAACCCTCATTGGATCCAACTTAAATCTTACACCATTCTCTTTATGAACAGTTTCACAATCATCAGAACCATAAATAACCTCTACATTCGGTTCTCTATACATACCTGAAATACCACCAGTATCACAAAGCACTGATTTACGATTAAGAACACTTGCATATACTTCACCAATCACATCCCGATACTGTTCAACATTCGTATGCAATTTAATAACCAAAACATCTCCTATTTTCTCCCATTTACCAGGAAGAAAGCAGATTAACTCTGATGGTATTTTTTCTGAAAGCAATTTTTTAATTTGTTCAAACTGAGTCAAAGCCATAAACCTATTTAGTTTAATGGGTTGAAACCTATAAAACACCATCTCTCACCTCTATTTTAGTTTTGCAACATTTATTTCAAAACAACATCCTTTTTTCGATTTCCAATAAGAACAAAAGCAACAAAAAAACATAGAAAACCAAGAATTGTAAATGGTATCCATATCCCCCAGATATCAGAGAACACCCCACTTAGAAACAGGAGAACAGTTCCCCCACCAAGCTGAATTGTTAAAATGTAACCAAAGGTTTTTCCTTCCATGCTTTCATGTGTTTTTTCTGAGACAAATGAAAACATTGCAGGAAATGTAACAAAAGTTGATATTCCTAAAAGAACCATTATGAATAGAATGATTACTATATTGGTAAAAATGGAGAGAGCAAACCCCATTATTCCCATGATTAAATAAGCAAATATGAGAGTATTCCTCCTTCCAAGATACGACTGTATCCTCCCATAGGAGAAACATACAATGACTCCCATCCCCATCCATATTGAGATAATTATTCCGATTGCTGACAATGACAATGTTGTCCTCTCATCAAGCAATAATGGGAGATAGCTTATTGTGATGCCCCATGCTGCCCCACTAATTATGAATGCAGGTATAAGCAATTTTACCCGTTTTAACATCTCCCATGCTTCAAAGACAGCTTCGTTTAAAGTTTGTTTTTTGTTATTAGTGTTTGTTACTGTGATATATTCTTTATGTATATTTTGCGTTAGAAATAATCCTAAAAATAGGACGCCTATCCCAGTGATGGTCCAGAGATAAAATGGGAAATCCCAACCCTTGATCTCTGCGATATAAAGGGTTGTCAATATAGCTATAAATGCTCCGAGATCGCCTAGGGCGCTTTGGATTCCCATAGCCCAATCCAACCGATCTTTTTTGAAGACTCGTGATATCCATCCAATTCCAATTGGATGAAAGAAACTCGATGAGAATCTAACTATAAAAATAAATAATAAAAGTGTAAGAAATCCTTGCGCTTGAGTGAGAAGAAGTAATGATCCACTTAGTAATAATATTCCAATTGAAAGCAGTATTCTAAAGTCATTCTGATCAGAAACTCTACCAATCAACATCTGAGCTATTAGCATGATTAAAAGACCGCCGCCAGTAATAACTCCTATCTGAGTATAGGATAAATTGAACAATACTCTGAATATAGGAAATAATAGAGGGATAACAGCAACAGATCCATCATTGAATGCATGATAGATGCCTACTGTTGATAGAATTCTGTGTTTATCATTCATAATTAACTACTCTTTTTTAGCAGGAACAGATTTATTTATATAAATATTCACCAAAAATAATAGTTTCAATAAACCCTTCAGCAACTCTTTTTACCAATGTTTGTATACCATCTTCGTTGACAATGAATCTTTTTCCGTACACTCCTCGTAAAAGCCAGATGGCGATAATGCAGACCATTAAAAACACACTTGTTTCAGAGGGTGACATGGTTTTTGAATCGGGAACTGGTTCAGGTAAAACCATTTGTACTCTTACCTCAACCTTGGAATATGCCTTGGAAAACAATAAAAAAATAATCTATACAACTCGTACGAATGCTCAGCAGCGACAGGTAATACTTGAGCTAAGAGCGATCAGAAACAAAAACAAAGATATCGAGGAAAAAATTTTTGGTGTTGGTATACAAGGCCGCTCAAACATGTGTCTTCTCGCTAGAAATGACCCTGAGTTTTCTAATGGGGCAGCTGAAGAACTATCAAAATTCTGTTCAAATGAAAAAAAGAAAGCTAAATCAACTAAAAAAGACAAGGATAAAGGCTGTATTTATTACCGGAACTCTTTGGATAAAGAAAAAGTTGACAGCACCATAGAATGGGTAAATCAGAACCTTCCAACTGCAGAAGAGTTCATAGATTTTTGTGAAAAAAAACAATTATGTCCATATGAGATAAACAAACTTCTTATTCGCAAGTCATCACTTGTTGTTGTCCCCTATGTTTATGTTTTTGATCTTATGATACGTAACATGCTTTTTGACTGCCTTAGTTGCCCTGAGGAGGATATGATACTTGTTGTTGATGAAGCACATAATCTCCCAAATTATATCCGGGATTCATTTTCTGCGCAGCTAAGCATGTACATGCTTAATAGTTGTGTCATGGAGGCTGAGAAATATGGGGATCCATCTATAGCTGATGGAAAGCTTTCCATCTCAGATTTCTGTAAAGTATTAATTGATATCGTCAGGGATCTAAGAGATACATATGTCTATGGTATACTTGAAAATGGGATTAGAACAGGCCCCCCAAGGAATAATGATGCTTTTATTCCTTCTCATGAGTTCGAAACAGAGATACTGTCACGGTTGAAGATCACTAGTAAAACACTTCATGACATTGTTGGGGATCTCATGGTTTATGGTGAAAAGATACAGGAGTACTGTCAGAAGGATGGTAAGCTCCCAAGATCGTATCTTCATAAACTTGGGTTGTTTCTAGATTTCTGGATCAGCCTTGAAATGAATCAATATGCTAAACTTGTAGTTGATGCACGTAATGGTAAAAACCCGCGTATAGAGGCTTTTTGCTTGGATCCCTCTGTAGGAACAGGGATTATCAGAGATTTTCATTCCTCAATTCACATGTCTGGTACTCTTGAACCATTGGAGGAATACCGTGACTCAATGGATCTGGGTGAAAACATAGAACTTGTTTCATATCCCTCACCGTTTCCAAAAGAAAACCGTCGTATATTTTTTGTTCGTGATGTTACAACAAAATATGATGAGATATTGCGGGATGAAAAAATCCTATCTAAAATGAGGAATCATATAACAAGTATTTGTAACACATTCCAGAAGAATACCATGGTTTTTTTCCCTAGTTTTAACATTATGTCAATGTTTAAGGAGAATGGAGATTTCAATGGTATTAACCGTTGTTTATATGTTGAGGATCAGGAAATGTCTCAGACTGCGCTTATGGATCTTGTTTCTGATTTCAAAGGACATGGAGATGAGGATGGTGATGGTGCAGCTCTTTTCAGTGTTATGGGTGGTCGTATCAGTGAGGGTATGGATTTCCCAGCTGAGCAACTAGAAATAGCTGTAATCGTTGGAATACCGTATCCTAAACCTACAGCTCGGCAGAGGGGATTGCAACGTTATTATGATATGAAGTTTAGAAAAGGCTGGGAGTACACTGTTGAGGCTCCTACTGCTCGAAAACTATTGCAATCTATCGGCCGTTTGATTCGTGATGAAAACGACAGGGGTGTAGCAGTGATCCTTGACCGTAGAGCTTCACGTTTTAAACGTTATATACGGGATTTACAGGAATCCAAAAACTTAATGGAAGATATGAAAAGTTTTATGGAAAAATAATAATTTCACTTAGGTAGAAGATTCGGTATCCCATCTTCTACAGGGTACTTGGTGTTACATTTTTTACAGGTAAAATAGCCCTCAATAATCTCATCGTTTTCTTCCTTTTTGATATCAACCTTAAGGTCTCCTTTGCATGTTGGACAGCAGAGAATATCAAGCATATCTTTTTTCATAAAAACTTCAGTCCTCCCCTAGATACATCTGTCTTTTCATACCTACATCAGAATCCCAGATAAAAGCCCATTCCTCATCAGTGTTTTTCCTGCTTTCCTCAATTTTTTGTATGAAGTTTTTCACCTGTGAGTCCATTAGATCTGCCTGATGAACTACACATGCTTCTATGATTTTTGGCATACGTGGAGAACCAAACTCATACCGACCATGATGACTAAGTATAATATGACAAAGCTTATTTTCAAGATCCAAATCAAAATCTTTACCCTTATTTTTCAACTCAATTATCTTATCTTTTATCCATCTGTCACCAATTACAATATGACCAATGAACTTCCCCTCAGATGTTTTATCTATTGCCGCTGTAGCCTCATACTCATTTAGCTTACCAACATCATGCAATATCGCACCAGTAACAACTAGGTCCCTGTTAATACCAGGATACATCTCACAAATATTATTACAAAGACGTATCACACCCACAGTATGCTCCAGGTTTCCACCCACATAGTTATGATGATGCGTTATAGCAGAGGGAGAATGAGTATAATCCTTAACAAAATCCGAATCATCAAAAAACAAAGTAAGAAGATCTTTCAACTGCTCATTTTCAACAGATTTCATTTCCTCTTTTACTACATCAAACAATTCTTTTATACGCTCCTCTTCCAAAGCCGGTATAAAATCACTAACATCATACTCTTTAGGATTACATCTCCTTATTCCACCAGTAGTCTCATTAATAGAAATCTGAGGTTTCTCCTCATAAATCTCAACATTCCCAAGGCGAATCTGAATTACCTCCCCAGTTTTGAAACTATCATACAACCGTTTAACGCGATCCTTATTGTCTCCACCCCAGAATTTAACATCTATATCTCCAGTTTTATCTGTAACAACCAGACTAAACCAGGTACCACGTTTATACGCCCGTGGCGGATTCTTAATTTTAACAGCAAAAAAATCATTAACAATATCTCCCTCACGTAGATTCTCAGTGAATTGTTCTTTTTTACGCTTTCCGGTATTAGTCTCAATCATGGTTTGCTCATCTTTTCTTTTATTATAGTTAAGGACATCGGCCATATGATATTCCTCCCCAAGGGTTAAACAACTGTTTCTAACACTCTATAACCTCCTGATTTAAACAATTTTCCTTTCATATATAACAAAAAAGCTATAATTTTTTTCTAAAATAAACCAAACAGCCCCAAAAAAGAATAAAATGAAGAAATATAAATAAAAATAGTTCCAAAGGGTAAGTTATAGCCAAAAATCATACACCAAAAAAACCTCCATGGAAAACAATCAATAAATTTTATATATTCTACCTTCTTTAATCATCTTAGAAGGCATACTACACTTTCTAAACAAACCAGGATGTTCTGTATGAATGGGATAAAGCACTTTAGGATTAATGGTTTTAATTAATTTTCTTAGATCAGAACCACATATATGACCAGAGCAATGCGATTGAACAAAACGCAGATCAAAATGATTAAGCCAGTTCATCATGCGATCATATGATATCTCCATTTCCTCATCAAAAGGCTCAGAAAGAGAATGAATATAAGTTCCACCATATGGTTTTAGATCAACAAGCATGTTAAAATACCAGAAATTCAACACAACCATATACTGATCTGGTTTTTTAGTTAATTCCTCAGCAGTAATAATATTAGGATAACTCAAACGTCTTTTAATGTACCAATCAGTGTAATCCTCATCGATATAAGTACCTGTTAGTCGTTTAGGTTTAAGAATAAGTATATTTCCATCCCGACTATCAGGTGAACGAATTTTTTTATCCTTATGATAACGCTCTAAATAGCATGCATGTTTGAAACTTATCACAAGTTTTTTACCCAAATCTTTTGATATTTTATAAAAAGTTGTAAACCGGTCAACATCTTTAAAGTTGAAATCAACAATTGAGAGTTTTTTATTATTTGAGAGTTTTTGTTTTGATTCTCTGTAAACTTTTTCTTCAGATTCATCTGTTTTACCAATATCAATCCTTGTCCCCTCAGTTATCATAGCAACTGGTTTTGCATCCTTTGAAGCGTTGATGAAATCATCCGTCATATGAGCATGAGTTCCATGCATACGTAGATCACCGGTATAAACAACTGCACCCTCCGAAGTATGTATAATAAATCCATATGCGCCAGGGACACTATGATCCACTGCTACTGGAACAATTTCAAGGGAATCAATATGGATTTTGTCACCTGTTCTAAACGTCTTAAATTTTCGTTCTATAGGAAGATTTTTATAGTTCTTTCTAAAAAGCGGTCTCTTCTTAAAGTTAAGAACCTCATTTTCAATATTTCGTTGACTTTGCTCATCAACAGCATCAAGTATATATTTACATGTTTCACCACAAAAAATAGGTATATCCTTATGTAGAAATGATACATAATTCGCATGATCAGCATGCGCATGAGATAAAACAACTCCTTGCACATCAGGTCCTATTGGTTTTCTCCCAAGATACTCCATGAGATCTTCTCTATAAATACCACTTATATCAGGGATAAGCTTCATTGCAAGAAAATCTCCGATACCATTAGCAGTCCTCGGAGTTAAAAACTCTTCAAAAAACTCTGCTCTCTTACCAAAACTCATACCAAAATCAAGAAATATTTTTGTATCATTGTCTTCAAGGAGGATTTTATTTCCACCTATTTCTTTGACTCCCCCATAAAATGTAAGCTCTACCACGCGTATTTCACCGTATTTATCTTTTTATCAGAATATGATTAATAAAGTTTGTTGAAGAAAAACAAAAGAAGAACGTAGGAAAAGATGAGATAAGCCTAATTTTCTTTTTCAAGGTCATGAGCAAGATGTCTTGCTCTTTGTCCGACTACAAAGAGTTTTGCAATAAAAGTTATTTCCTTTGCTTCTTCTTTATTTGATACTTGGCCCACAATCTTCATTGTTATCAATTATTAGTTTGTAAAGCATGTTTAAAAGGCATTGTTGTACAAATGTTATCCAAAATCTTTACAAACCTTATCCAAAAGTATAAGTTACACAAAATTGTTACTATTTAACTGGAGTATAAAAATGAAAATTAACGCTTGCCCAAAGTGTGGTAGTAGAAATATTTCTCAGGGGACACTAGGCGAAGGAGTGTTAACAGGATATGTTACTAAAGATGTCTGCAAAGACTGCGGATATCAAGGTATGCCACTTATTTTTAACTCTGAAAAAGAGTATAAAAAATTCTTAGAAGGGCTTTCAAAAGACCAGGAGGGAAAAGTTGGAAAACCTGAAAAAATAGCTGAAGAACCAGTTAAGTTAACAGAAAAAGAAAAAGAACTGCTCGAATTCTTAAACGAACCATCAGAGGAAAAACCTTCAGAGCCGCTTAAACAAAAACGTCCTTATGGATTAATCATTCTTGTTTTTATCACTATTTTTTATGCCATGCTATTAACTGTTTGGATAATATCTTACCCCTATGTATTGGGTCTTAATGTCCATATGTGGCTTTGGATTTATGGTATTATTTTTTTATCTGTTTCAGTATTTTCAATTATTGCTATCCCATATGGATTTCTAAAAGGAAAAGAGTGGACATATACTCTTGCAGGAACATTATTCATATTTGCTTTGCCATTAGGTTTGTTCTTTCTTTATTATCTTACACGGCCCCATGTTAAGGCCCATTTTGGAATAACGTAGAATAACAGCATCGAAACTATTAAAACAGAGGTGGTCATTTAAGAGCTGTAAGGGTGTCGCCTTTATGACTGAGATAAATATCCACGGCATGCTTACAAATTACGATAAAAAAAACCTTACAATAGCAACGGTTTGTTCTCATTCTAGTCTTCAGATTTTTAATGGAGCCCGTAAAGAAGGATTTAAAACGTTGGGCATTGCTGTTGGTGAAAAAAGGAAATATTATGATGCATTCCCACTAGGTAAACCAGATGAGTTTTTAATTGTTAAAAACTACAAAGAAATTTTAAAACACACAGATGAACTCCAAGAAAAAAATGCTATTGTTATTCCTCATGGTTCTTTTGTTGAATACCTTGGAGCTGAAAATTTTTTAAAACTGGATCTGCCAACTTTTGGTAATCGTAATGTTTTGATGTGGGAGTCAAATCGTGATAAAGAACGAATCTGGCTTGAGGGCGCTGGTCTGACTATGCCTCGGGAGATAAAAGATCCACATGATATTGACAAACCTGTGATAGTTAAATATCATGGTGCGAAAGGCGGTAAAGGTTTTTTCATTGCAAAAACTTATGATGAGTTTAAGAGGAGGTTGGAAAAAGGTAAACCTTTTGTTATCCAGGAGTTTGTGTTGGGGACTCGTTATTACCTTCATTATTTCTATTCTCCTATTCAAGATAATGCCTATAAGCTTAGTAAGGGGAGTCTCCAGTTGTTGTCTATGGATCGGCGTGATGAGACTACTATTGATGAAGTGCAGCGTCTGGGTTCTATTGCTGAGCTTGAGGAGCTTGGTATTCATCCAACGTTTGTTGTAACTGGTAATATTCCTATTGTTATGAGGGAATCACTTCTTCCTAAGGTGTTTAAAATGGGGGAAGCAGTTGTTGAA
The DNA here is from genome assembly GCA_030606465.1 of Thermoplasmata archaeon. GTDB lineage: Archaea > Thermoplasmatota > E2 > DHVEG-1 > DHVEG-1 > JAUWGL01. Next base: position 12,915 of record JAUWGL010000004.1, read on the forward strand.
AAATCTTTGAAGCTTTTTGATGGTATTATTGGTTCTTTTTGTCTTGAGACTGTTGTTACTGAGGATTTGGAGTTCAAAGTGTTTGAGATTTCTGCTCGGATTGTTGCAGGTACTAACCCATATAGTTTTGGTTCACCGTATTCTGAGTTTATTCAACCTGATCTTTCTACGGGTCGTAGGATTGCTCAGGAAATAAAATATGCAGCGAAAAAGAATCAGTTGGATAAAATTCTTACTTAATATTTTGTTTTTATCTGTCAATTAGTTTTTCTAACGCGTTATATCCTTTAACGGCATCTTTTTTTTCTATAATAAACGTGACTTCAAGATCAACTGATATTATTTCTATTATGTTTATGTTTTCCCATGCGAGGCTTCGTGTAATTTTGAATAGTACTCCTGGTTTATCTATACGTTCTTTACCTACTATAAATGATAATGCTACAAGATCTTCTTCAAGTTTTTTGATTTTTAGGTTTTGTAACAAATTTAGCATTTTTTCTTTATAACGTTCATTGGTGATAATTGCTACATGTGTTCTTCCATAGATGACGTGTAATATGTCTCCTCTTTCAAAGTTTATTAGATCATAGAATCGTTTAAGTTTATCAAATAGCTCTTGGGTTTTTAGCACGTTTATGTCCATGATATTTGTTTTTAGGTTAACTTCTGAATATTTTGTGTTAAATGTTACTCCATTAGATCTTGTATGTATTTTATCAGCATATCTCCGCAGTGCAGTGACTATAGCGGTATGTTCTACTTCTTTTCCTAGTTCTTTTTCTATTTCTGGTTTTAGTTGTTTTGCTACTGACCCATATGAGGCTATTTTTTTACTCATTGCTTCATGGAGGTATATCCTTTCATTTACTAACTTACTTACAACATGACTTACAGTTACCATTTTACCACCATTGTTATTTATATACTCTATATATAAAAAACTTACTGACACATTTTCTCTCAAAAATATTAAAAGTTGGTATATATTGTATCATTATGTTTTTTTTGCTAAATTAAAAACATTATGACAACAATCCTATCACATTCAATTTTATTCTACAAAAATCAGGTCGTCATATTAATTTGCTTGCTCAACACAACATTATAATTAGAGGTGAAAAGGTGAAAATGAAAAGAAAAATTATAGCAATATGTGTTATATTGCTATTAATAGCAATACCAATCAGTATTGCTGAAGCAAGTGAAACATCTGAAAATGAACAAAACAATGAAACCATATCAGTTGAACTTACAGCTATTGACTCTGATGGAACTTTAACAACTGAAAATTTGTATATTTCAGAAGAAGATCTGGCAGAATTAGAAAGTGCAATATCAATGATAATGGATCAAATCCAATCAACAAATGACCTAGACGAGGATACTTTAAGAGACCTAATAGAAAAAATATTAGGAGATGACAATCCTTTATTTGGAAGCATCCTAGGAATATTTACGACACGAAAATTCACACGAAACAGAGGATTTGTAATCAGTAGCGGACACGGTATAGACTATAATCCTCTGAAGAAAATATCTTTTAAGATAAGAAAAAAAACAACTATTTGGCATTACAACTCAAACGGAATGATAGATGATAGAACAATTATTCTAAAACCATTGGCTTTAAATATGAAAATCCTCAAAGGTAGACAATTCGGTGTTATGACAAGATTTCTCGGAGTTTATCTTTCTGTATCACGAGGATTTCTAAGAGAAAGCTATACAATGTTTATGGGAACAGCACGTCATATAAACGGAATACAGTTATCACCAGCTAAATAAAAACCCGGATCTAAAACAACCTTCTTTCTTCCTTTTTCTTTTGTTTAAAGGTTTTTTTTCTTTATTTTTAATTTCTTTTTACTGTTTTTTTTTTGAAAAAAATATTTGATCAATTACTTAGAAAGTGTTACCATTATTGCAATTTGTGCCCACATACGGTTTTCTGCTTCATCAAAGATAACAGACTGAGGTCCATGTGCTACTTCTTTTGTAACCTCATAATCATAATATGCAGGAAGGCAATGCAAAAATATTGCATCAGGGTTAGCAAGTTTCATTAGTTTTTCATCAACTGTGTATCCTTTGAATTCTTTCAGACGTTGTTGTTTTGTTGTTTCATCACCCATTGAAACCCATGTATCTGTTGCTATTACATCTGCATCCTCTGTAGATCCTTCTACCTGATCGGTTATCTCAACTTTTACACCGAATTTCTTCGCTTCTGTAACGTAGTATTGATCTGGCCAGTACTTTTTAGGAGCAACAATTTTTATATTCATACCAGCAATTCCACAGCCAAGTAAGTATGAATGTGCCATGTTGTTTTTTCCATCGCCAATGTATACAAAATTCAATCCCTTCAGAGTAATTTTGTGTTCCTTTATTGTCATAAGATCAGTGACAACCTGGCAAGGATGCTCCTTGTCATCAAGTCCGCTTATAACTGGAACAGTTGCATGATGGGCAAGTTCTTTCATTGCTTTATTACTCATTGCACGGAACATAATGAGATCTACATATCTTGAAAGAACCAATGCAGTGTCTTCTATTGTCTCTCCACGTCCTAGTTGAATATCATTTTTACTTAGAAAAATGGCATGTCCTCCGAGCTTTGTCATACCTGTCTCAAAAGAAACCCTTGTTCGTGTACTACTTTTTTCAAATATCATACCAAGAGTCTTTCCCTTAAGTAGCTCAATTGATTCACCATGTTTTGATTTCTTTTTTAGTTTTATTCCAAGATCTATGATTTCTTCA
>JAUWGL010000065.1 GCA_030606465.1 Thermoplasmata archaeon
AAAATCAAATTCATAGCAATCTTGAATACCTAAACTTTTATTATTATCAATCTGTTTTTGTGTTTCTCGTGCAGGGGTAGCCAAGCCAGGTCAAAGGCGACAGACTCAAGATCTGTTCCTGTAGAGGTCCAGGAGTTCGAATCTCCTCCCCTGCACCTTTTTTTTATGGAAAATATTAATGTAACCGTGTGCAATATTGGCCTTTTGTGAAATACGAGCTAATAATTGTTAGATATGGTGAAATAGCTTTAAAAGCTAAAGCGACACGTAGACGTTTTGAAAATGCTTTGATAAATAATATAGGAAATGCGTTAAAAACAAAATGGATTTCTTTTAGAATTACAAGGGAATGGGGCCGGATTTATGTCTATACTAATCAGATTGATGAGAGTATTGGTGTTTTACAAAAGATTTTTGGAATAATCTCTATAAGCCCAGCAATACAGACACAAAGCAACATGGGTTCTATATCTAGCCTTGCGGTCAATATTTCAAAAAAAGTGTTAACTGAAGAAAAAACCTTTGCGATTAGAGTTACTAGAACGGGAGAGCACAAATATACAAGTCAAGATATCGCTGTAAAAATTGGTAATGATGTGGTTAAAGTAACAAAAGCAGGTGTAAATCTGACAAAACCTGATTTTGAATTATTTATCGAAATAAGAGACAAAAATGCTTATTTGTTTACTGAGAAAATATGTTGTGTTGGAGGTTTTCCCCTTAGGACACAGGGGAAGGTTTTAGTGTTTGTTGATTGTATAGAGTCTATTTTAGCAGCATGGTACATTATGCGGAGAGGATGTAAATCTATTTTTTTGAATGCTGATATGTCCGTATCTGATGTTTTATCCACATTTATTGATCGGTGGTATGCTGATCAAGATGTAGTTATGGTTGATACTAAAAAACCGATCTATAGATGTATTAATGATGTAGCCTCTATGAGGGAGTGTATTACTCTTGTCACAGGTCATAGTCTTTATAACGTATCTCATAATGTTTTATCTGATCTTAGATTGCTAAATGAACAGGTCAATATTCCGGTTTTACATCCTTTGATTGCAATGGAAAAGAAAGAGATTCATAATAAGTGTAAGGAAATAGGGCTATTAACATGAATATTGTGATTTTTGGAGCTGGTGCAATAGGATCCTTGTTCGGTGGGTTACTTTCTAAGATGCATGATGTTGTATTGATAGGTAGATCTTCTCATGTGAATGCTGTACGAAAAAATGGATTAAAAGTCATTGGTAAAACACAGTTGAATGTAAAAATCCATGCCGAAGAGTTGGTTAACAATGTTGAGATATACCCAGATCTTTTGATTCTTACTGTTAAAGCTTATGATACAGAATCAGCGATGAAGCAAGCCAGGAAAATAATTGATGATGATACTGTTGTTTTGTCTCTTCAGAATGGTTTAGATAATATTGAGATAATGAAAAAATATGTTGATTGTAAAAAAGTTATTGCTGGTGTTACCACTCATGGTGCTTTTTTTTCTAATCCGGGTATTGTTGAACATACTGGTATGGGAGGTACGATTCTTGGGGAGTTAGATGGGAAAAAAACATTGCGTATTGAGAATATTGTAAATGCGTTTAATCAGTCAGATATTGTTACGGATTTAAGTGAGGAAATTATAAAAGAAATGTGGGTTAAAGCAGTTGTTAATTCTAGTATTAATCCTTTAACTGCATTTTTTCAATGTAAAAATGGTTATCTTCTGGAGAACCCAATATTGAAAAGTATCGTTGAAGAAGTTTGCGATGAGTCTACTGCTGTTGCAAACACTCAAGGACTAAATCTTTATGGTAAAAAAATGTTTGATAGAACAGTGGATGTTATCAAAAAGACATCTGAGAATTATTCTTCGATGCTTCAAAGTTTGAAACGTGGTAAAAAAACCGAGATAGATTCTATAAATGGCAAAATTGTGGAGATTGGAAAAATACATAATGTCGACACATTGATAAACGAAACTTTGGTTTATTTAGTTAGATCTATGTGTTAAAGTCAAAAGTCTTTTCACTAAATTAAAAAAACTAGGATAATATGAAAATATTTGTAACAAGAAAAATACCAGAGCCAGGACTCAAACTACTAAAAAAACATCATGAAATTGAATTAAACCCCCATGATAGAGTTCTTACTAAAGAAGAAATAATCCAAGGACTAAAAGATAAAGATGGCCTTCTCTGTCTTCTCACTGATCCAATAGATGAGGAAGTAATAAATTCAGAACCTAAGCTTAAGATAATAGCGAGTTATGCTGTTGGATATAACAATATAGATGTTGAGGCAGCTACAAAAAGAGGCATACCTGTAAGCAATACACCGGGAGTTCTTACCAATGCTACTGCGGAAATGGCATGGGCACTTTTGTTTTCTGTTTCTCGCCGTATAGTAGAAGCAGATAAATTCACAAGAGCGGGGAAGTTCAAAGGATGGGGTCCTATGCTTTTGCATGGGCAGGATATAACTAGTAAAACTCTTGGTGTTGTAGGTACAGGCCGTATTGGAACAAGTTTTGCTTTGAAAAGCAAAGGGTTTGATATGAAAGTGCTTTACGTTGATGAAAAAAGAAACGATTTACTTGAAAAAGAATTAAAAGCAGAGAGGGTAGATTTTGAAACACTTCTAAAAGAATCAGATTTTATCTCATTACATGTTCCGTTAATCCCTGATACTCATCATTTAATAGGGGAAAAACAACTTAAAATGATGAAAAAAACAGCAGTTCTCATAAATACTTCTCGAGGACCCGTTGTTGATGAACAAGCACTGATCAGAGCATTAAAAGAAAAATGGATTTTTGGAGCAGGACTTGATGTCTATGAACATGAACCAGAAATAAATGATGAGCTCAAGAAACTTGATAACATTGTTCTTCAACCACATTCTGCCTCAGCAACATTTGAAACCCGTGCAAAAATGGCGGTTATGGCAGCAGAAAACATGATAGCAGGTTTAAAAGGAGAAATTCCACCTAACTGTGTAAACAAAGAAGTATTCAAAAAGAAATAAAAAAAGTTAGAGTGTAAACGTCCAAATCTCCATTTCGCTTGGTAGATCATCCTTTTCTATATCTATTTCATTTCCAACTTTAAGGGTTTTACATGTGTTTTTTTCTAAAAAAGGATCTAATCCCTCGATGGGTAGTGATAAACCCCCGATTTTATAATGCATAGGAATAGCAATTTTTGGTTTAATAGAGTTTATAACATTCCAGGCATGTTCTGCATCAACAGTGAATGTTCCACCTACAGGGATAAATAATATATCCACATCACCAATTTTTTGAATGGCATTATCGTCAAGTTCGTGGCCTAGATCGCCTAGATGACAAAAGGTGATATCATTCATGGTAAACTTGTATATAATGTTCCTCCCTCGTTTTGCACCATCGCATTCGTCATGAAATGATTCGATGCCTTTTATCTCAATATTTGAAATATTTTTTTTACGCTCATCTGTTACAATTTTAGAATCATTTTTTTCCACAGTTTTTACACTATTATGATCATAATGATCATGAGAAACCAGAATAATATCACCTGTCACACTTGGTGCAGGTATACCTATTGATTTCCCATCATGTGGATCTGTAACCAAGGTTACATCATTTGTTATCTCAAAACATGAATGTCCATGCCATCTTATTTGAAGCATTTTTTTTCTCCCCTGTAGGCTGTACTAATTACATATTGGTTATAAATAAATTATGGGCGTAGCCTTCCAAATTTTATATAATCTATTTTAATGCCTTCAACTTTTGCAAAGATGATTTCCTTGTTTACTGAATGCGCAAGTCTTACTGCTCTACTTATCTCAGCCCATAAAACTTTAAATCCTTTATTTACAACATGGATAAGATATTCTGCATGTGTTTCCTCTGGTTTTTTTGTATATGCTCGGAAATGCGCACCGAATTTAAAACCGGTTTTTACAATAAGACCACGTTTTTTTAAATCTTTAAAAACCGTGAGTATTAGTTCAATATCTGGTTGAGATTGTTTTATTATATCTTTAAACTCTTTCAATGAAAGTCTTCTATCCTTTTCAACGTTTTTTAGTTCAATAACTTTTTTTTCCATTAAATATAAAGCTTCAACCATTGAGAGTTGAATACCATCTCCAAAAGGTTTACCAAAAAACTCTTTATCAAATAATTTTTCAGCAGTTTTTTTATCAAAAATTACAACCCTGTTTTCAAGTAGCATTCCAGATGTTTTTGAAAACACATGATCATCTGTATCTCCGCTGATATCCAAGTTACTAACATCGTAATATGTTATGTCTCCTTCTTCATCAACAACTGCAAACCACAGGTTTCCATTTCTTTTAACAGCATGCTGTATTAAATACTGTATTTCGCTGATATCTATATTGTTTCTCTCATAAAACGCGGATATGAAACAAGATTTTTCATCATCATTTTTTTTATAAATAAAGAAATCAAATTTGTCGTTTTTTTCAAATATTTTTACTGCGTGCCCTCTTTTTCTAAGATCTCTGAATATCAAATATTTTATTTCAAAATTTGAGATTTTTTCTGCAGCCCTCCTTAGAAGATCCTGAAAATCCATTTCTTTCTTTTTATGAAATAATTTAAGCTTCCCTTCACCAATTAAAAAAACACCCTCTAATAGATCTAATTCTAATTTATCACCAGTTATGGTTTTTCCAAGATGACTTTTATTATAAAATCTTCCTATATCTCTCGGTTTTTTTACGATTATTTTATTGTTTATAAGTTCGCCTACCGTCTGCATTATAAAAAACAAGTAATCAATAGTATTATTTGTTTTTTTTGTAATAATCTTTTATACTTCTAGGCATAGTATCTTCATGGAAATGATGGCGTTTTTCAGGATAATCATTGATACTTCGCGGAGTCCATTTACGACTCACGCCCTCCTCTGGTTTCCTTGAACAAAAACTACCTATAATTAAACCAATTCCTAAACCTGCAATACCCGCACATAAAACAATTAAAATAGAAATATTAAGCCTGTTAGGATTCTGAAGAACTGATGATCTTATCTCGATCTCTGGAATCCCTACATATCTAGATGAAGATGTCTCAGCTGAAACATTTGTAAAACCTAATGCTCCAGCTATCATACCACTAAACCTATAATAAAAAAGGGCATTAGTTAAATCATCTTCTTCTAATAGACTCTTACCATACTCATAATAACATACAGGGAGCACAGGTTTTATACCCTGTTTTATGCTTTTACTTATACTAGAACTAGCACTTTCATTTACCATCTCGATTTTTTCTTTGTATTCCTTTTGAGTATTAATTCCTATAGTTTCAATTTCTAGATTAGCTTTTGTTATTGCTTCTAATGCTTCAAACAATGCTGCTGCAGGGTATCCGTTCTCTCTTTCGTCTTTTGCATCATCTAACAAATCTGAGGCATCATTAAGATAATTAGAGGTTCCCACCATTTCATTTAAAAGAATTTCAGAGTAAATAATAGATTGTTGTGCCTCTTCTATATATTCTAATGCAATCCTATCAATATCTGAAACATTGATATCTCCTGTTTCGTTAAATATAGATGAAATATTAAGCCACCATCCCACACTTTCACTTCGTTCCTTTGCCATGGCTAAATCATAAATACAGCCATAATAATTTTTTTTGTCAAAACTATTATTTGCATTTTGTAAATGCTCATTTGCTTGAGATGCCCGTTTTTGTGCTCCTCCCACACATTGCAATGATACCATCCCCTCTATTTGCGTGTTTCTTGCGGATCTGCTTTTC
>JAUWGL010000144.1 GCA_030606465.1 Thermoplasmata archaeon
AAAAGTATAAACTGTTCTATTGAAATCTTCACCTGGATCAACATCAAGTAATCTTATGCCTTCTACTGATTCAACAGCAGCAGAAATTGCATTAATTACAGATTTATCCCTTCCTTCGCTAAAGTTTGGGACACACTCTACTATCTTATTCATGTTCAGCACCGGAAACCTTAATCTAGGGATTTCTTTTAACTGTTTTGGGTAAACCTATATGGAGACTGCTGATTTAGTAATAAAAAATGCAAATGAACTTGTTACTTTAAAAGGTCCAAATAGACCAAGAATTAAAAACGAAATGAGTAATATTTCAGTAATTAATAATAGTTCAATTGCTATTAAAAATGGTAAAATAATTGATATAGGTAAAGGCTTGAAATATAAAGCTGAAGAAATTATTAATGCATCTGGTAAAATAGTACTTCCTGGTTTTGTAGATCCTCATACACATGTTGTTTTTGCAGGATCAAGAGAATTTGAATTAAATATGAAGCTTAAAGGACTTTCTTATATGGGGATTCTTAAAAAAGGAGGTGGAATTTTTTTTACAGTTACTAAAACCCGAGATGCATCAATTGATGACCTTGTTCTTCAAAGTAACAAACGTCTAGATAAAATGCTTGAGTATGGTACAACAACTTGTGAAGGAAAAAGTGGATATGGGCTTGATACAGATACAGAATTAAAGATTTTAAAAATTCAGGATAAACTTAATAAAACTCACAAAATAGACATTGTTTCAACATTCTTAGGAGCTCATGCTGTTCCAAAAGATGTTGATACAGAGGATTATGTAGATACTATTGTTAATGAAATGATACCAAAAATTGGAAATCTAGCAAGTTTTTGTGACGTGTTCTGTGAAGAAGGCGTTTTTACTGTTGAACAATCCAAAAAAATTTTAGAAGTTGGTACAAACTATGGATTAACTCCTAAGATTCATGCAGATGAAATAGTAGATACAGGAGGAGCATCGTTAGCTGCAGAAGTAGGAGCAATTAGCGCTGATCATCTTTTAATGTCTTCAGATAATGGTTTAAAACAAATGGCAAAAAAAGGTGTTATCGGCGTGCTACTGCCAGGTACTCCTTTTTCACTTATGATGCAGAAATATCCTCCTGCTAGGAAAATGATTGAGTTTGGTATTCCTGTGGCATTGGCTACTGATCTTAATCCTAATTGTTGGACTGAGAACATGCAGTTTATGATGCAGCTTGCATGTTTTAATATGAAACTGACTCCGGCTGAATCGGTCACTGCTGCTACATTTAATGCGGCTTGTGCTATAGGGTTAAATGATACTGTTGGTAGTCTTGAGAAAGGTAAGCAGGCGGATGTTGTGATATTAGATTGCCCAAACTATAAGTGGATTCCTTATCATTTTGGTGTTAACTTAGTTGAAACTGTAATTAAAAAGGGATGCCTCCTGTAAAAATCTTAGGAAATCTAGAAATAGTTAATAGCTTATATTAGCATGAATGGGTGTTGAGACGAGACCTAAATTATTAAAAAGAGAAATAGGGCTTCTCGGCATCTTTTGTATCGCATCTGGGGCAATGATTAGCTCCGGACTTTTTGTTTTACCAGCTCTTGCATATGCAAAAGCAGGTCCAGCTCTTCTTATATCCTATGCTATTGCAAGTCTTTTAGTTATACCTGCAATGCTTTCAAAAGCTGAGCTTGCTACAGCTATGCCAAAAGCAGGTGGAACATATTTTTTCATAGATAGAGCAATGGGTCCAATGATGGGAACAATTGGGGGTTTTGCTGCATGGTTCTCTCTAGCATTTAAGAGCGCGTTTGCCTTGGTTGGAATTGGCGTATTTGCAATTTTACTTAATCCTGGTTTTACGGAGATGCAGATAAAGCTGATTGCAGTTTTTTTCTGCATAATATTTACCATCATAAATATCCATGGAACAAAACATACAGGAAAAACCCAGATATACTTAGTTATTGGCCTTCTTGCCCTTCTAATTTTTTATATTGTTTCAGGTTTTTTCTTTGTTAATTATTCTCATTTTGACAATTTTGCTCCATATGGTTATGGTTCTATTTTTTCAACTGCAGGTCTTATTTTTGTTTCTTTTGGCGGCCTTACAAAGGTTTGTAGTGTTGCAGAAGAATGCAAGAAACCTGGACGTAATATTCCACTTGGTATGTTTTTTGCTTGGGGTGTTATTTCAATTATTTATATACTTGTAATTTTTGTAACAATAGGATTAACAGGCCACGGTCAGCTAGTTCATTCAGATGGAACGGTTTCTCTCACACCAATTTCTCTTGGAGCGGATAATATTCCTATTCTTGCAGGTATTGGTGGCGGTATTATGGCGATAGCTGCGATACTGGCATTTGTTTCAACTGCTAATGCAGGAATTCTTGCGGCATCACGTGATCCAATGGCTATGGGTAAAGATCGGCTTCTCCCCCATTCGTTTGCAAAGGTATCAAAACAAGGAACTCCAGCTTTTTCAATACTTTTTACCTCAGGTTTTATGATTTTTGTGATTTTGTTTTTAGATCTAGAAAGCCTTGTAAAAACAGCATCATTACTCAAAATACTACTGTTTTTATTTGTCATATTCTCACTTGTTATCATGCGAGAAAGTAAGATACGACACTACCGACCTAAATTTAAATCTCCGTTTTATCCCTGGGTTCAACTTGCAGGAGCTACTGGACTTATTTTCCTCATCTTTGAAATGGGTCTTATTCCAATGCTTCTCGTTGGTGTTTTCATTCTTTTTGGGTTTTTATGGTATTGGTTCTTTGCTCGTGATAAAGTATGGAGAGAATATACTTTACTTCACGTAATAGAAAGGGTTACAGGGGTTAAATCAACTAGTTATATGATTGATGAGGAATTGCGAGAAATCCTGATAGAAAGGGACAACATCGAAGAGAAACGTTTTGAACATCTTATTAAAAAATGCGAAATTGTAGATGTTTACAAATACATGCGTCCTGATAAATTTGCGTGGTTAATAGCGCATAAACTCGCTGATAGATTGGGTTTAGATAAAGATAAATTGCATGCACTTCTTAAGAAGCGAGAGAAGGATTCTAATAT
>JAUWGL010000012.1 GCA_030606465.1 Thermoplasmata archaeon
ATATTACGAGTTCATGGAAATATGTCCATGATTATTTTGGAACCTGTAACGATCAGTCCGTTGATGATTATCTCAAAGGGGAGATTGATGATCTGGAGTTTATCAGGCGAGATGTTTCTCTCTGGCAAAAAAATGACAAGCCTGTTACCCGAGATAAACTTGTTGAAATCCTATCGGATATCCCTATTATGAAAGGAGCAGAAAAATGTATAACTGCTCTCAAGGAACATGGTATTAAAACTGCTATTGTCAGTGCAGGTCTTGATATTTTAGCAGAGCGAGTTGCAAGTGATCTAGGTATTGATTATGTTTTTGCCAATGGTATAAAAACTGATAAAAATGGATGTATTAGTGATGAGGGTTTGCTTGGGGTTCAACTCATGTATAAAGATAAAAATGTCAGAAAACTTTCAAAAAGACTAGAAATACCTTTTGAGGGAATTGTAGCAGTTGGTAACTCATGTTTTGATATTCCTATGTTTGAAGTATGTGGACTTGGTATAGCGTTTAACCCTGAGGATGATTGCACAAGACAAGCAGCTGATGTTGTAGTGGAAGAAAAGGATTTATCCAAAATTCTACCTCATATTGATAAGCATATATAAGATAAGACTGTAATCTAAACCAAATATAATTCCAAATGTAATATATTTCGGTTTTCATAGAGGAGCTACTGATTTTGTGATAAAGTTAAATAATAGGAGTAGATTACATGTGTTAACAAGGAACTTAGAGGTTTTAAAAATGAAAAATGAAAAAAAGGAAAGATGTGTCCTTACAAGTGTTATAGAACATGAACTGGAAATTTTGAAAAGACATGTTCATGTTCTTAAAACATTAAAAGATAATCAACCTATGGGGATAATAAAACTCTCTGAGCTTACAAAATATCCTCAACATATGGTGAGGTATTCATTGAGGGTATTAGAACAGGATGGATTGATAGAACCATCTCCGCAGGGCGCAGTAACTACTGATGAGGTTGCAAAAACTATGGGTATACTTAAAAAAACATTGAATGATATTAGTAAAACTGCTGAGGATTTTATAAAAAAACTTGAATAAATTTTTTTTTTATTCAGATTTTTGCCGCGGTAACTCAGTTGGGAGAGTGCACGGCTGAAGACCGTGATGTCGAGGGTTCGAGTCCCTCCCGCGGCATGAGCGGTAAACCTTATTATGCCCTGCATTCTGGGGCAACATTTTGCCATTTTTTCTTCTATCAAGCCATCAAGAAATGTCTTTGAATTTTTCTGAAGCTGGTTCTCCTCCGATTCCCCAGTGTGATTTTGGAATTTCATGAACAATTACTTCCACAGCATGTTCAGGAACGCCCAAATCTACAAAGATCTTCGTTATTTTCTGAATCACCGTTTTGATTCTTTCCTCTCCGAAACCCTTCCAAACGTTTACATAAATTATTGGCATATTTATTTCCTTCCTATATTGCATTTTCTAAACAGATAATGGTTTATAATGATATTTTTCCGATTTTGACATTTTAGCGTATTACTTTTATATATAATGAGTGACAAAAATTAGCACGATAAAAGAAATTCAATGTGCAGACTGTGAAAAATATTAAGAAAAAATAAGGATAAGGTGAAAAAAATGGATCATAAAAAAGTAATGGAAGATATGAGGCACTTAGTTGAAACCTTTAAAATATTATTAGAATGTGATGTTGATGATGAGGTCTCTGTTACTTGGAATAATAAAGAGATAGTCTTTCAGAGAGTAAAATAGATATGGTAATATCTTCTCTATTAATCATAAAAAACTATGTCTGAGTCTATAATATTAACTCCCCTGTATTTTACTTATTTAGAATTAAATTAACTCTTTTTACTAGGTCATTAGTATCAAAAGGTTTCTGAAAAAAATCTACAATGTTATCCTTCTCACATAAACCCTGCTGTCTCGCCTCAGAGATCCATACCGTACTAATATAAGCGATCTTAATATCTTCAATTTGTTCGACTACATTTTTAACTGGTATACCTGGCATCATGATATCAAGTAAGATTAAATCTGGTGTCGTCTCCTGTAATATTTTTAGACATTCCTCACCCCTAGCTGCTGTGATAACTCCATAGCCTTGTTCTTGAAGTATCATTTTAACGCTTTCTACTACGTCAGGATCATCATCCACCACTAATATCGTTTTCATTTTTTCCCTTCGCAATTTCATAACAAATAATGGTTTATAAACCTCACATTCATCCCTAAAACAGACAAAAGCATTAGGGATAAAGCAAACATTATTCACTGTATACAATTATCAAAATATCACTAGCACTATCTAATGTTTTACGCCTGCACAATAACATTAGTATTCAGATCAATCAGATTTTGATGTCTACAAACGAAAGAAGAATTATGGTGAATATATCGCAATCCAATAAACACTTTGAGGATCCCAAGTACTACCATCGACTTTGTCTAAGAATTGAGGTGGATTATATGCTGTAACGTTTTCAACTTCAACCTATAAAGATATTCCTAAGCATTTGGATCATATATCGCAATCCAATAGACATCTTGGCTAGGGTAGTCCAAACTTCCATCAACCTTGTGTAAATATTTTGAATCCGGTGGCGGGTTCCCTAAATTATCGTACTCTATCTCGATCCATAAGGCTATGTCAAAACTAGTTGTAGTGACATTATTGATATTTGCATGTATCACTGCAGTTCCTGATTCATAGGTGTAATCGTAAACTGGAGTTACTACGACTGATGTTGGAAGATATCCTACGCCTAAGTCATGATTTATGGTATCTCCATGTTTAACATTTTCTTCAATCCCACACTTTATCTTAATCGCCATCTTGTCATAGGTTACTGCATCAGCTGCTAGTTCAGCTGTATCAACTGCACCAGAACCAATATCATCACTTGTTATAGTACCATCTGCGATTTTATTACTAGTAACTGAGTTATTTGCTAGATCATTTGTAGCAATTGTATAATTTTTTATTTTATCACTTGTTATCGAATCATTTGCAATGTCTTCACTAACAATTGTTTGATTAAAAATTTTCGTGTATACATCAGAAGCAAGATCTTGAAATGTTATAGAATTATCAAGGATATGACTGCTTTTAATAACATTATTAGAGATATGATTACTTTTAATGGCATTATCACTAATGTCATCATCAGTAATTGTGTCGTCAACAATTTTATTGCTTGTTACAGAATTGTCTTTTAGTTCATCTTGACCTACACTACTAGAATCTATTGTCAATTCAGGCGTTATAAGAAACGCTGAAGAAAGCGCTGCAGCCGAAAGAACTATTGCTACCACTGCTAAGCCTAATACCATTTTATTTGAAGATTTCGGCACCTGAGAAGAGGGAGACACAACATCTACCTGTGGCTGAGGCACAGGCGGCGTATATTCAGTAGGTTTTTGTTCAGGCTGTTGAACTTGCTGTTCACTAACATCTTTTGCATCTTTTAATGTTGTACCACATTTTGCACAAAACTTACTGGCATCAGGATTTTGAAATCCACATTTTGGACAATTTTTATTCATCTTTTTTTACCTCCGCAACCAAATAATATTTTTCAAAAACAACAATTGGTTTATAAATCCTGTTTATCCCATATGAGGCAACTTTATCATCTAAGCTTAATAACGTAAATAGTAAGGCTTAACAGTATAACATTAAATATCTTTTTTTAAGTTTTAATAGAATTTGTACATTATCTTTCACACAGCAACATTCATTTTTACAGTAAGGTTTTTCCCTGTGAATAAAAATTGATAGGTGCATGAGCACCTGGTTTTTTATATACATAGATATCTACATAAAAAATATAAATATGTAAAGAACGATGAAAACACGGGATGTACATGGAGAAAGATGAAAAAACAAGCCTATTTGGAATGGGGTTCATAAGTTTTGTTAAAGAACATAATATCAAATTTAACCCACGACCGTTTTCTAATCCAGATCATATCGCTTCAAGTCAAATAGTGGATGTAAGAACGGATAACTTAGTTGATCTCCATTTAGAAATAGCAAAAAAAGTAGATGCATTAATTGAGGAGAGTGAAAAAGAAATATTACCGTCAACAGAAGAAAATTTCTTCGAAGATTATGAACAAACGGTTTTAAATCCACTAAAACAGGAATTAATGCAAAGATATTCATTATGGTTAGAGTAAATCTGCCAAATAGAATGACGAAATCGAACTATGATTCACTGATATCTGTACCTGTGTAATGTTAAATATCTCCAAAATTTTATATACTCAAGTTTGTTTTAGAAAACAGAGGGATGCCAAAGATAGAGTAGAACAAAGTTGAAGTAAAATATATTGTGAGATAGGACGGGATGTAATCTGTATCTTAAAGAAATTCAGATGGAAAATTTTAAATCTTTTGGGAAAAAACTGACTGTACCATTTTTTCCAGGTTTTACTGCTATTACTGGGCCTAATGGTGCAGGTAAAAGCAATATTGCAGATGCGATTCTGTTTGTTCTTGGTCCTAAAAGCTCGAAGGTTATGCGTGCTGGTAGACTTACTGATTTAATTTTTAATGGTGGTAAGAAGCATAAGAATCCTGCGAAATATTGTAAGGTGTCTCTTGTTTTTGATAATACTAAAAGAAGGATGCCTGTTGATTCTGATGACGTAGTTCTTACTAGGATGATAAAAAGGGCGCCTTTAAAGAATGATCCTAATAATTACTATAGTAAGTTTTACATTAATAACAAGGCTTCTACTTTTTCTGATTTTGCTAATGTTCTTGTTCATGCTAGGATGTCTGGTGATGGTTATAATATTGTGAAGCAGGGTGATGTTACTAGTTTTATTGAGAGGGGGTCAGTTGATCGTAGGAGATTAATTGATGACATCGCGGGTATTAGTAATTTTGATAATGACATTAAAAAGGCTGAGAAAGAAGAAGAAGATGTTGATAGTAATTTAGAGCGTATAAGAATTATTTTAAATGAGATATCAGGTCAGATACGACAGCTTAAAACTGATCGGGATGCGGCTTTTAGATATAAGGAGTTAAAAGATCAGCTTTATGAAACAAAGGCTAAAATTGCGTTGAAGAAGAAGCAGGATATTGAGTCTCAGATGGCTGAGATCAGTAAACAGATTAAATCATATGAGTCTGAAAAAAGAAAATTTGATGAAAAAAGTAAGGAGTTAAAGGATCAGTATGCTGAGGCGCAGAAAAAGCTTGAGGAAATAGAGAAAAAGATTGGTGAAGTTGGTGGCGATGAAGTAAAGGAAATCAGGGATGAGGTAGACTCGTTGCGGGGTGAGGAAATAAAGGTTGAGGAACGGATTAATTATTCTAATGATGAGATTCTTGAGATTCAAAATGAGAAAGTTGAACTTAAATCGAGTTTGGAATCCATAGAAAAGGAACTTGAGGAGCATTCTTCTCAGAAAAATGATCTTGAAACTCAGATAGATGAAAAACAAACTGAACTGAAAGAAAAAGAAACAGAGCTTTCCGGTTTGAAGGAGAATATTGCTCAGACTGATGATAAATCTATGGACCTTACACATGAACTAGTGAAAATGCGTGAGGAGTACAATGAGAAAAATAGTGAGATTCATGAGCTAAAGCTGAAACGTAATCGTTTTACTGATAAAATTGAGGCATTGGAGTTGCAGATTGCTGAGATGCAAGAGACAAAGTCAACTTATGAGTTTGAGCTGAAAGATATTGATTGGCAGGCTGATGAGTTTAAAAAGGATCATACGGACAAAAATAAGAAAACTAGGGATGCTGAAAAAAGTCTTTTTGATAAGAAGAAACATGAATCTGAGCTTACTGAGCAGTTGAATGATTTAGAGAATATTATTCGTAGGTTGCAACGTGAGCAGTCAAAGCTTCAAGCTGAGTACGATGCTTTGCAATCTGTTGAGAGTAAGTATAATCGAGCGGTTAATGAGGTTTTAAAAGCTCGTAATGATGGTTCACTTAAGGGCGTTTATGGTACTATTGCTGAGCTTGCAAATGTTGATAAAAAATATGAGACAGCAGTGGAAACAGCTGCTGGTGCCAGGATGCAATCTATTATTGTAGATGATGATGAGGTTGCTGCTAAGGCAATTAAGTTTTTACAGAAAGAAAAACTTGGCCGGGCAACGTTTTTACCTTTGACTAAAATGATATCTGGTAAACCACGTGGTAAAGCACTGATGGCTGTAAAGGATGAGAAGTCTCATGGTTTTGCTATTGATCTTGTAAAATTCAAGGATGAGTATCATGGTGCTTTTTGGTATGTTTTTGGTGATACAGTAGTTGTTGAGGGCTTGGATGATGCACGTCGTCTTATGGGTGGCGTCCGCCTTGTTGATATTAAGGGTAGTTTAATAGAGGCAAGCGGTGCGATGATTGGTGGAAGTAGATCAAAGACTCATCTTTCATTTAGCAGTGCAGATCGTGGTAAACTTGAGGAGATAACTAAACAATTAAATGATGCTATTAAGAGTCAGGATTCCTTGTCTGCTGAATTATCAGAATTGCGTAAGGAAACAGTGGAATTGGAAAGCAGTCTTGGTGAGCTTAGAACCGAGGCTGATAAAGAGATACATGTTAAGGATTTAGATGTTAGAAGAAAGGAATTCACTGGTAAACTTGAGGTTCTTAATAAAGAGTTAGATGGAAAAACTAAGGAAAAAGAAGAACTGAAATCTAAGAAAAATGAGGTTATATCAAAGATTGAGGAGTACAAAAAACGCCTGGAGGAGTTAGATTCAGTTAAAGAAGAAAAAGGTAAGCTTCTTCTGAAGGGGACTAAAAAAGAACTCGCTCAGAATGCTAGAACATTAGAAGAGCAGGTGTCGAAACTCCAAGAGTTTGTACTAGGTCTTTCATCTGAAAAGGATGCACTGGAGAAAAAGATAGAACTTCTTGAGGAAAGAAAGAATGAGATTTCTACAAATATTGAAAATAAGACTAAAGAAATTGAGAAACATAAAAAATCAATCAAAGAGTTAAAAGAATCTCGGTCTTCTTATCGTGATGAATTAAAAGCGCTTATGAACGTAGAAGAACAAATGACTGATAAAATAAAGGATTTAACAAGTAAACGTGATGGTATCTATAAGAAAACAGTTACTGTTGAAAATGAGCTTGATAAGACAAACACTCGTGTTGAATCTTATTATGATTTGATTTCACGGGCGAAATATAGAATGCCGACTCTTGAGGACTCAGTGAAAGAACTTGAACAAGAACTCAAACTATATAATGTTGAAATCAGTGATGAAAAACTGCCTAATGTTGAATCACTTAAGGATTCCGTAAAAGTTATTGAGGAATCTATGAGGGAGCTTGAACCTGTGAATATGCGTGCTCTTGAGGAATATGAACATCAATCTGAACGTAGAAAGAAACTTGATGATGATGTTAAACATTTGAAGGATCAGAAGAAAAATCTTACAAAGCTTGTTAAAAGTATTACTGAGAAGAAAACCGAACGGTTTTATGAGACTTTTGATGCTATCAACAAGAACTTTAAAGATATTTATGCTCAACTTTCAGAGGGTGGAGAAGCAGAACTTCAACTTGAAGACCCGGAGAACTTGTTTGAAAGTGGTATGACTATAAAGGCGCGTCCTCGTGGTAAAAAAGTTTTGTTGCTTTCAGCGCTTTCTGGTGGTGAGAAAAGCATTGCATCTATTGGTTTTATTTTTGCTATTCAGCAGTATGATCCAAGTCCGTTTTATGTGTTTGATGAGATTGACATGTTTCTAGATGGTGTAAATGCTGAAACAGTTAGCCGTATGATAAAACAAAAAGCCCTGGATTCACAGTTTATCATGGTTTCTTTACGTAAGGTGGCTCTCAAAGAGGCAAATCATGTGTATGGTGTTACCATGAGGGAAACTGGTATCTCTGAGATGATAGGAAACATTGATCCTTCAGCAGTTGGGCCTAAAGGCGAAATAAACATGGAAGGAGGAAAAATGCGTGGAGCAACCTAAGATAGACAATGATGTGATAAGTCACTTACTTTTTCATAAATCACTTATTGATGAAAAAGATGATGCTACAAGAATTAACCATTATGTAAGTATGCTTCAGAAAACTGATGAAGGAGAGCATATTTCTATTGAAAACCTGTTTGATCGGTCGATAGCGATTGCTTTTGAACTTGTGCTGCAGCAGCATCTTAACCCCTGGGATATTGATCTAGTATCTTTTTCAACATTGTATATGAAACGTGCTAAAGAAGAAAAAATTGATCTGATGATAGCAGGTCGTATAATATACATGGCATGGAAAATCTTGAAACTTCAAAGTAATGACCTTGTTGTAACCATGGAAAACCAGGAGGAAACCTATGAACCGTTTGGGTGGGGGGATATTCCAACTGAGATGTGGCTTACCAAGGATGATGCATATTCTTATACAAACCTGGTTATGAATATGCCAGAGCCACTATTGGATGAACCAATCCGTAGGGATTCTAAAAGAAAAGTCACTCTTATGGAACTATTAGATGCTTTTGATCAGGCAAGAAAGGAATCTGAGGAGCATTTATTAATTGAGCAGCAAAGACGGGAGGAACGAGAAAGACTTGATCAGCTTGCAAGGAAACGTATGAAAGGAACAGCTCATGAGGATCACCTTGAGGAAGATGTTGAAGCTGTTTGGCAGAAGATTAAAAGTTTCCCTAAAAAAACTATATTGCTAACGGATTTATGTGAAATAAAAGGACGTGAGGAACTTATAAGGATATTGATGTCGGTTTTGTTTCTTGCATATGATAACAAGTTATTGGTTTATCAAAGACGTTTTCCATATGGAAAGATATTTATTAAAAACACCGTCAATTAGGTAAGATATATATACTAACAAAAGTATACGCTGAAATATGAAAAATGGGGAAGTTATCCAGGAATATATTAATTTTAGAACCAATGTGGAAAACATAAACAATGAGAATACACTTAGATTAGAAACGATAACATTAGAAACCTATAGTAAACATCTAAAAAACAAAACTTTTAAACAAGCAACAGAGAAAGACATAATTAACTATTTAAATGGATATGGAAATAAAACTAAAGACCATAGGATAACGATACTAAAAAAGTTTTACAGATGGATATATGACATAGAGAAAGGGGAAAGGTTACCAGATTGTGTTAGAAGGATTAAAAGAACAGTAAGAAGCACATTACAATACTACAATGATTTAGAATATCGTGAAAGAGTAGTAATTGAAGAAGAATACTATAGGCTAATAGATTCAGCAAGAAGTCTAATGCACAAAGCTATGATAGAAACGCTTTATTGTTTTGGATGCAGAGCAAGTGAACTACTTAGTATGAATAGTCAAGATGTAGAATATAAAGATGGAGTAACAAGAATAACAGTTAGACAAAGCAAAACAATCCCAAGAGAAGTATTATATCTGGGTAGACCAGAGTATCTTATGAAATGGTATCAAAACTATCAACATTTCAAAGGCCAAGATGGTAAACCATTTTGGACTAATAGCCAAAAAAATAAACATAATAGATATTCAATAAGCGGTCTTGAAAAAGCGTTAAAAGTAATATGCGAAAGAGCAGGGATACAGAGGAGAATCACGCCTCATGATTTTAGACATACAGCTATAACAAATGCTAGGAAAAACGGCGAAAAGGATACACATATTCAAACTAATTTTGGACTTAGTAAAACAAGTGTTATGATGGGAGTTTATGACCACAATAAAACAAAGGATTTTGAAGATGAATTAAAGAAAAGATCTAAGGATATTGAACCTACTTATGAACTTCTTGAGAAGCAGAAAAAAACACTTGAAGAAAAACATGATAAAGAAATCAATAAATTGAAGGAAGCAATGAAGAAATTACAGATGGATCTTATCGCGGTAAAACTGAAACAAGTGCAACAATTACAACGAGAAAAAAACAAATAGATAACCTTAATTCACTTAGTCTTTCTCATTTATAATTTTATAATCGGCATCGGCATCTGGATCACCTGCTAATCTGAGAAAAAGTTTTTTGGTTCCCTTCTTTCTTACTTTCTCAATATCAGAAATTGAGATATTTATTTTTCCTGTATGATTTTTAATCAATGGCTCAAAGATACTTTCCATCATGTGTCCAATATTATCGAAAGACGATATGGCAAGAACTGCTGTATAACGATCCAAAGCTGTCATCTTTTCCCACAATGGCAATTCTAAAGTAGATATAGGATGCGTTATCCTTTGCATCAAAGGTTCTACGAGATCGGTTCTAATTACTCCCCCATCTGCCCAACGAGTGACAAAAATCATATACGCAGATAGATAGCATAAATTACGTTTAACCGTTGAAAAATCAACATTCCTACTGCGGAGCTTACCATCTTCCACTGTGATTTCATGGACAGTAGCTCTAAATGATTCGGAATCAAGATAGCGTTTCAGACTCTTTTTTTCTTCTGTTGTCAAAGAAATATTTTTTTTCTCTAAATCCCGCAGGATACTGTCAAATAATATTTTCATATCTGCAATATAATATGTTCCCTTTGACATTCTAGCATCCCATGGCTCTGTAGGAGGTTTGTATGCAATTTCTTTTACCCATCCCTTTTCTTTAAGTTTTCTTACTGTACGATCTATCGACCTGGAACGTTTCTGGTAGATAATCCTTGAAATATTTGAAACATAATCAGGTTTTCCATACATTAACAAGTAAATTTTTTCTCTTAGATTCATCATTTCTTTCATATTCTCCACCTCTAATAGTACTTTTTTTCACTTCATGCTGAATATGTGGATACACTTTTTGCAATATGGAGTCCATATGTATCTACATTATATATAATTAACCCATACGGGTATGTATGGCAAATAAAAAGCGAATTATGATAACACTCGATCCAGAAACTCGAACACTCTTGGATGACTTTGGGAAATCTAGGGGGCTCTCCAGATCGTCTACAATTCGGCTGATAACCCGAGAGTTTTTTCTAAAATCAGAGGGGATAACACCATGAATTGGTTGAAATTTAAGAATG
>JAUWGL010000172.1 GCA_030606465.1 Thermoplasmata archaeon
CAGGATTGATTATGAAGGAGTTATCACCAAAAAAGGAATAACCTTTCATTATTATGGTTTTGTAAAAGGAATCACCGCAGTTGGTATTATACTAACAGATGATATCGAGGAAATATTTGGGCATGAAACCGCTGTTCTATCCACAATAGGTAATATTTATAGTTATAAAGAAATCGCTTCATGGTATAAATCAAACTTGTAAGTCTAATCTTTTTTTAACACTGATTTCATCTCAATATCATTCTATTTTTTAGTTGAGTTTAAAAAAAAAAGACTTTGTTGGTTACTTAAACCATTTATACGTACTGTAAAATCGTTGAACAGCTGTAAGATTACCCATTACTGCAAAATAAATCAAAACCCATTCCATTAAAAATAAACCCAAAGGCAGTTCAAACTCATAATAGAGAAGGATATGTTGAACAATAGGTGCAATCATCAAGAGTACAAGCCTATCAGCTCGACCTAACAGCCCTGAGTAATCCCGTTTATAACCAATAGCCTGAGCCTGAGTACCCATATAGCTAGTAAGAAGCATACCAACAATTGCAAGAAGACCGATACTAGGATGATCTATGCACCAGGAACTTAATGCCAGGCCACCAACCATGAAAACATCAGCATACCTATCTATAGCATGATCAAGGAAATCCCCTCTCATTGAAGTTTTGTTAGTAATCTTTGCAACTTTACCATCAATAGCATCAAAAAAACCATTTAAAAAAACAAAAAAAACAGCACCATAAAGAAAATAATTAACAAGCTCCAACTTGGGGGTAGAAAAATAAAAAAATATCCCAGCAACAACAGCAAACACCAACGACGACCAAGTTAAAACATCAGGGTTAATCTTTGAAAAATATTTAGCAATCTTCGACAAAAAAGGATCAACATTATCCCGTTGTTTATCAAGAACCATACAGTTATTCAACCCTCTGATTTTTTTTCAAAAATCTTTCAATATCTCGTCCGACCAATCAATGTTACCTATATTATATTTTTTCATATGTCTAAATTTATTATTAATAATCTCCATAACTGCAGATGTAACAGCTTCCACAGATTTACCAGTGGTATCAATCTCAAAAACATTTTCCCAGGGATGAACATCTGCAGTTTCACAAAGAATAATATCCAAAATTTCTGACTCAATGTTTTCCCTAATTTTTTCTTCCTTCCAACCTTTATTAGACAAACGTATTTTTAATTCATCAGGATGACATCGAAGAACAATCACACGATCAACACATTTCAAAAAATGCGACAAATGACCCTCAAAAAAAACAATATCTCTCCTGCCGTAGTTCTCTTTTATATAATCATCTAATCTACCAACATCAACAATCCTCGAAGCTCTTCTCTTATCATCACCAACTACAAAACCATTATCAACCGCGATTTTGAAAAGATTAACTACTTCAAAATCATCCTTTCGTAAAACATATGAAACAGAAGATTTCCCAACACCCGGTGTACCAGTAATAGCAATAATCATGATTCTAAATCAACTCATGATAATCATATCCACGGAACCCTTCTTTGAAACAATAATGAAGCTCCTGGAAATCCTTCCTAAACTCTTTAACATCAGCCTGTATTTTCTTCAGATTATCATTTTTCAGTAACGCCCGCTCGTAGAACCCTGCTACTTCATCCATCTCTTTTTCTTTCATACCAATACGTGTGAGCTCAGGAGTTCCTAGCCGCAAACCAGAGGGATTCAATGGGT
>JAUWGL010000106.1 GCA_030606465.1 Thermoplasmata archaeon
ATCCATGATTTCTACTTCTCCCCTTTGATCTGTGTTATTGAAACACCTCTACCACTTGTTATTTCAAAATCAGGACTGCCGCATTTAGGACAACGAGTATGAACAAAAGCAACTTCCGGGATGAAATGTATTGCCTCTGATTCATCCTCATCAAGTTTTTTCTTCATATCACTAAATTTCCATGTATTTTCACAGTTTTTACATTTCAAAGTGCTTTTAATTGTTTCAATTTTGATTTTAACATTTTTTAATTTATCTTTCTGTGATTTGATTATTTCATCAAGGGCAAACTCAAAAATATCTTGTTCTATTTGCTGAAGTTCCCCCATACCAATTTTGATCTCTGTAATTTTTTTAAGTTTTTCCTTTTCTGCTGCCTCAACCGCAGCTGTAAGAATTGACTCAGCTAATGCCCATTCATGCATATGGAAATCGGATAAAGGAGAAACTGGTTTAAATGTTGCTGTAGAAAACCTAAAAAACCATAGGTAATTATCCTCGATTTATGAAATACAACAAAAAAGAATTACTTAAGCAGAGAATAAAACATATTGATATTAAAAAATTCAACAGCATCCCATTGATCGAATCTTTTGATGATATGGCATTTCAATCAAGGAATCTTGCAAGAGCCTGCAAGATTTATGATACTATGCTTAAGGATAAAAATTGTACAAATATTCTTTGCTTAACTGGTTCTCTTGTTAGTGCTGGTTTAAAAAATGTTATTATAGATCTTATTAAACATAACATGATCGATGTGATAGTTTCTACTGGTGCAATAGTTGTTGATCAGGATTTTTTTGAAGGACTTGGTTTTAATCACTATCGTGGTTTTGTAAACGCAGATGATAATCAACTTAGAGAGCTTATGATTGATCGTATATATGATACATTCATAGACGAAGAAGACCTCAGGGTTTGTGATATGACCATAAAAAAAATCGCCGATGACATGGAACCAGGAACATATTCTTCAAGGGAGTTTATCTATGAAATGGGTAAATACCTTGAGAAACATGGTAAAAACCCTAAGTCTTTTGTCCTTGCGGCGTATAAGAATGATGTCCCAATCTTTTGTCCAGCGTTTTCAGATTCAAGTGCTGGTTTTGGTCTTGTATTTCATCAAACTGAGAAAAAAAATCATATTGCAATTGATTCTGTGAAAGATTTCAGAGAGCTTACGGAAATCAAGGTTAAATCTAAGGATACCGGTCTTATCATGATTGGTGGTGGTGTTCCTAAGAATTTTGTACAGGATACTGTTGTTGCTGCTGATATTCTTGGTGTTGATGCTCCGATGCATAAGTATGCTGTGCAGCTAACTGTTGCAGATGAGCGTGATGGAGCGCTTAGTGGCTCAACCCTAAAGGAGGCGAATTCTTGGGGAAAAGTTGATAGTGGGCTGGAGCAGATGGTTTTTGGAGAGGCAACAATTACTTTTCCACTTCTAGTTAGCTATGCATTTCATAAAGGTAATTGGAAAAAGCGGGAATCCAAGAAAATAAATCAAGTTTTTAAGTGATTCTTCTCAAAAATCATTATATATTCGATAGTTTTATCGCATATCTTGTGAAAGGAGATTCTATTAGTAAATTAGAGCAATTAAAAGATAATCTTCAAGAGATGGGTAGTGTTGCTGTTGCTTTTTCTGGTGGTGTAGATAGTACTTTTTTACTAAGTGTTGCTCATGATGTTTTAGGGGATGATGTTGTTGCTGTTACTGCTACCTCTTCAACTTTTTCTCAAAAGGAATGTGAGGAAGCATCAAGTTTTACAGATAGAGTTGGAGTGAAACATGTTTTGATTGATTCTGAGGAAAACGATATTGAAAGTTTTGCAAAAAATCCTGTTGATAGGTGTTATTTTTGTAAAAAAGAGTTGTTTTCAAAGGTTAAACAGGTTGCAGATGATGAGAATCTTAGTTTTGTTCTTGATGGTTCAAATGCTGATGATATAAATGATTACAGGCCGGGTTTTAAAGCCATCAAGGAATTGGGTGTTGTTAGTCCTCTTATGGATGTTGGTTTGACTAAAAAAGAGATCAGAAAGTTATCCCGGGAAATGGGTTTGGATACTTGGGATAAACCCGCGTTTGCTTGTCTTGCTTCAAGGTTTCCATATGAAACAAAGATTACTAAATCGAGATTAAAGAAGATTGAAAAAGCCGAGGATTTCATCCGAGATTTTGATGTGAAACAATTTCGAGTAAGATTTCATAATGAGATCGCTAGAATAGAGGTATCTAAAAATGATTTTAAGATTATTCTTGATCATTCTGATGAAATTGTTAAAAAATTTAAAGAAATTGGTTTTAAGTATGTCACACTTGATATCGAGGGATATAGAACAGGTAGTCTGAATGAGGTTTTTAAACAATGAAAAAAATACTGCAGGATTATAAGGATGGAAAGATTGAGCTTTCTGAGGTTTTAGAGAAAATAAAGTTGTTACCATATGAGGATTTAGAGTTTGCCAAGGTGGATACTCATAGATTGTTGCGTAAGGGTTTTCCTGAGACTGTTTTTTGTCCGGGTAAAACAATTTCTCAGA
Source organism: Thermoplasmata archaeon (assembly GCA_030606465.1). Taxonomy (GTDB): domain Archaea; phylum Thermoplasmatota; class E2; order DHVEG-1; family DHVEG-1; genus JAUWGL01. The sequence continues at coordinate 2,554 of JAUWGL010000106.1, forward strand.
TTATTAGAATCATTGAAACAATGTCAAAGCATAATCATAGTATTCTTGCGACAAAAGCTGATAGTAAGGTTTTTTCTGCTGTGAAACAAGTTTATCCGGATGCCGAGTACAATGAACAGGCTAAAACAATTGTGGTTAAAAAAGAGAGGTTGGAACATAAAAAAGGTAAGATTTTGATTATAACTGCTGGAACTTCTGATATCCCTGTTGCTGAAGAAGCTGTGGTTACTGCTGAGCTTATGGGAAATAATGTTGAGACGGCTTATGATGTGGGTGTTGCTGGTGTTCATCGTTTGTTTGATATTAAGGATAAAATCTTTGATTCTGATGTTATTATTGTGGTAGCTGGTATGGAAGGCGCTCTTGCTAGTATTGTTGGTGGTTTAACATCTAAGCCTGTGATTGCTGTTCCTACTAGTGTTGGTTATGGTGCAAGTTTTAAGGGTATTGCACCCTTGTTGACTATGATGAATACTTGTTCTGAGGGTGTGGTTGTTGTGAATATTGATAATGGTTTTGGCGCGGGTTATTTTGCTAGTCTTATTAACAGGTGAATAATTATGAGTATTGCTTTTTTTGATTGTTTTTCTGGTATTTGTGGCGATATGATTCTTGGAGCCTTGATTGATCTTGGGGTTGATAGTAGTTATTTGAAAAATGAGCTCGATAAGCTTGGTATTTCTGGTTATGAGATTGATGTTAGAAAGGTTGAAAAAAATCATATTACTGGTACAGATGTGTATATCACGGTAAAAGAAGAAGAGCAGCATCATCGGAGTCTTTCTGACATTAACAGTCTGATTGATGATAGTAGTTTAGATGATGATGTTAAGGAGTTGAGTAAAAAGATTTTTTATCGCCTTGCAGAGGCTGAAAGTAAGGTTCATAATGTAGGTGTTGATGAGGTTCATTTTCATGAGGTTGGTGCAGTTGATTCTATTATTGATATTGTTGGGGCTGTGATTGGGCTGAAAAAACTTGGTGTTGAAAACGTTTTTTGTTCTCATCTACCGCTTGGTAAGGGTTTTGTAACATGTTCTCATGGGGTGATTCCTATACCAGCTCCGGCGACTGTTGAACTGTTAAAGGATGTTCCTGTGTACCAGACAGGTATTGATCATGAGATGGTTACGCCAACGGGTGCAGCTGTTATTACAACAGTTGCTGATGGTTTTGGTGAGATGCCGTTTATGAAAATTAAAAAAATTGGTTATGGTGCTGGTAAAATAAAAAGTAAGCAACCTGGTCTTTTAAGAGTTTTTCTAGGAGAATCATAAATTAAAAAAAGAAAAAAGAGAAAATTAAAACCTAGTAGAAGATTTTAATTTTTTATAATACTTTTTTGGAGTTGTGGTTTTTTGTTATAAACATAAACCATTATAGCCCATATGGAAAAAATGGCTATAGTCATAGTTCCACCTATTACTGCCATTTCCTGTAACATAACTGGGATCTCTGCAGGGGTTTGCATAGCAGT